>NZ_RZRW01000347.1:0-6230 GCF_003998745.1 Mesorhizobium sp. M7A.F.Ca.US.014.04.1.1
GCACTCGGCCTGTTCGTCATTGGCCTGCCTGCCACGACGGAGCCGCACAGTGGCTGACAGGGCATTGAAGATCGCGATTGTTGCCGGCGAGGAGTCCGGCGACCTGCTCGGCGCCGACATAGTACGCTCGCTCAGGCAGGCGGCCGGGCGCGAGGTGCAACTCGTCGGCCTCGGCGGCCGTCATTTGCAGACGCTGGGACTGGTCTCGCCATTCGATGCCGGTGAGATCGCCCTCATGGGGTTCAGTGCCGTCCTGCGCGACCTTCCGCGCCTGATGCGGCGGATCAGCCAACTGGCCAAGACCGTTGCCGACGAAAAGCCGGATTGCCTCGTCACCATTGACAGTCCGGACTTTTCGTTGCGCGTCGCCAAAAAGGTGCGTGCGGCCAACCCGTCGATTCCGATCATCCACTATGTCTGCCCGAGCGTGTGGGCGTGGCGGCCGGGCAGGGCGGTCGCGATGAAGCCCTATGTCGACCACATCCTCTGCATCCTGCCTTTCGAGGTTAAGGAGTTGGAGCGGCTCGGCGGGCCATCGGGCACCTATGTTGGGCATCGCCTGACGCACGATGCGGGCTTGCTCGCTGCAGCCAAGGCGCAGGAGTTGCCGCGCGACCTTTCTCCTGATCGGGTCAAAACCTTGCTCGTCCTGCCCGGTTCGCGGCGTGGCGAGGTACGGCGGCTGCTCGACCCGTTCGGCGAGACGGTGTCGATCCTGCGCGCGCGCGGCCACCGCTTGCGGCTGCTGCTGCCGACCGTCCCGCATGTCGCCGACCTCGTCAAATCTTCCGTCAACCGCTGGGATGAAAAGCCTGAGATCATCGTCGAGCCCCAGCGCAAATGGCAGGCTTTCGGCAGGGCCGATGCGGCGCTGATCGCGTCCGGGACGGTATCGCTGGAACTGGCGCTGGCCGGCGTGCCGATGATTTCCTGCTACAGGCTCGACCCGGTCGCGCGCATCTTGGCGCCGTACCTCGTTTCCGTCTGGTCGGCGCTGCTGCCCAATCTGATATCGGATCGAGCGCTTATTCCCGAATTCTACGACGGCTATATCAAGCCGAACAATCTTGCCCGGCAATTGGAGGCACTGTTCGCCGACAGCGGCATGCGTGCCTGGCAGAAGGATGGATTTGCAGAGATCAGGCGGCGCATGGCTACGGGCAGACCGTCCGGCGAGATCGCCGCGCAGGTGGTGATGCGGTATGTCAAGAGAGTGAGTAGTCAGTAATCAGTAGAAATGGTCGACTTCACTACTCACTACTCACTACTCACTACTCACTACTCACTATTTCCTAATTCACCGCTTGGCGATCGGCACGTAATCCCGCTCCGGTGCACCGGTATAGAGCTGGCGCGGGCGGCCAATCTTCTGGCGCGGATCCTCGATCATCTCTTTCCACTGGGCGATCCAGCCGACGGTGCGGGCGACCGCGAACAGCACGGTGAACATCGTGGTGGGGAAGCCCAGCGCCTTCAGCGTAATGCCGGAATAGAAGTCGACATTCGGGTAGAGCTTCTTCTCGATGAAATAGGAATCGGTCAGCGCGATCTTTTCCAGCTCCATGGCGATGTCGAGCAGCGGATCGTCCTTGATGCCGAGCTCGCCCAGAACCTCATGTGCCGTCTTCTGCATGATCTTGGCGCGCGGATCGTAGTTCTTGTAGACGCGGTGGCCGAAGCCCATCAAGCGGAACGGGTCGTCCTTGTCCTTGGCGCGGGCGATGAATTCCGGGATGTGATCGACATGGCCGATCTCGCCAAGCATGTTGAGCGCCGCTTCATTGGCGCCGCCATGCGCGGGTCCCCACAGGCAGGCTATGCCGGCGGCGATGCACGCAAACGGGTTGGCGCCCGACGAGCCGGCGAGGCGAACGGTCGAGGTCGAGGCATTCTGCTCGTGGTCGGCGTGCAGGATGAAGATGCGTTCCATGGCGCGCGCCAGCACCGGATTGATCTTGTATTCCTCGCAAGGCACGGCAAAGCACATATGCAGGAAGTTGGCGGCAAAGTTCAGCTCGTTCTTCGGGTAAATGAAGGGCTGGCCGATGTGGTATTTGTAGGCCATCGCCGCGATCGTCGGCATCTTGGCGATCAGCCGCATGGAGGCAACCATGCGCTGGTAGGGGTCGGAAATGTCGGTGGAGTCGTGATAAAAGGCCGACAGCGCGCCGACCACGCCGCACATCACCGCCATCGGATGCGCGTCGCGGCGGAAGCCGGTGAAAAAGCGCGACATCTGCTCATGCACCATGGTGTGGCGCGTCACGCGGTAATCGAAATCGTCCTTCTGCGCCTTGGTCGGCAATTCACCGTAGAGCAGGAGATAGCAGACCTCGAGGAAGTCGCCATGTTCGGCCAACTGGTCGATCGGATAGCCGCGGTGCAACAGGATGCCGGCGTCGCCGTCGATGAAGGTGATTTCGGACTCGCAGCTTGCCGTCGAGGTGAAGCCGGGATCGTAGGTGAAAGCGCCGGTGGTTGAGTAGAGCGAGGCGATGTCGATCACATCAGGCCCGACCGAACCGCTTCGCACCTTGAATTCATGGGTCTTGCCGGCGAATTCAAGCGTTGCGGTGGCCTCTTGGGTCTTGCCCAAATCCAGTTTTTTCGCAGCTTCGGTCATTGCAAACTCCTTCTTGTTTCCTCATGCCGGCAAAGGCAAATTTCGCAGAGCGACACGTCGAAAATCACCGCAATGCGCGTATTCGCCACCGCATTTCAGGAGGTGCGTGCCAGATTGGGCCAAGGCCTAATGTTGCACTGCGAAACCCGCCTTTCAATGCCAATCTTCTTGGGCCAGTTTGCTCCTAATCGATTTGATCTGAGATGCGCGCCAGGCTTTCCTCGCGGCCGAGCACGGCGAGCACATCGAACACGCCCGGCGAGGTGCTTTTGCCGGTCAAAGCGGCGCGCAAAGGCTGGGCCACCGCGCCGAGCTTGTGGCTGCCGGCCGCCGCCACCTCGCGGATCGCCGCCTCCGCCGAGACGGCTGTCCAGTCACCCGCAAGCCCGTTCAAAGCTTCGTGAGCACTGCGCAGGATCTTGCGGGCATCGTCGGTGAGCAGAAGGGCCGCCTTGTCGTCGATCGGCAGCGGTCGCGTGGCAAACAGGAAGGCCGCGCCGTCGACGAGCTCCACCAGCGTCTTGGCGCGCTCCTTCAGGCCCGGAAGCGCTGCCAGCAACTGCGCCTTGGTGCTGTCGTTCAGGCGTGCGGCGATCGCCGGGCCACCTTCGAGGTAGGGCAGGGTGGCGATGAAGATGTCGAACAGTTCGGCATCGCTCATGCGACGCATATGTGCGCCGTTGATTGCCTCCAGCTTGGCGAAGTCGAAGCGCGCCGCGCCCTTGTTGACGTCGCCGATGTCGAACCAGGAAATCATGTCCTTGATCGACATGATCTCGTCGTCGCCATGGCTCCAGCCGAGACGCGCCAGGTAGTTGAGCAGCGCCTCCGGCAGGTAGCCCATGGCGCGATAAGCCTCGACGCCAAGCGCGCCGTGCCGCTTCGATAGCTTGGCGCCATCGGCGCCGTGGATCAGCGGGATATGCGACATGGACGGCACGTCCCAGCCCATGGCGTTGTAGATGACGGTCTGGCGGGCGGCGTTGGTCAGATGGTCGTCGCCGCGGATGATGTGGGTGACGGCCATGTCATGATCGTCGACGACGACGGCATGCATGTAAGTGGGATTGCCGTCGGAACGCAGGATGATGAAGTCATCGAGATCCTTGTTAGGAAAGCGCACGTCGCCCTGGACCCGGTCATGGACGACGGTCTCGCCTTCGGTCGGCGCCTTGATGCGGATGGCGCCCTTGGCACCTGCGGGTGCCTCTGAGGGGTCGCGGTCGCGCCAGCGGCCATCGTAGCGGGGTGGCAGCCCCTTGGCTCTGGCGGCCTCGCGCATGGCCTCCAGTTCGGCTGGCGTGGCGTAGCAATAATAGGCCTTGCCGATGCGCACGAGCTCCTCGGCCACCTCGCGGTGGCGGGGCGCACGCTCGAACTGCGACACCGGCTCGCCGTCCCAGCTCAGGCCAAGCCAGGAAAGCCCGTCGAGGATGGCAGCCGTCGCGGCTTCATTGGAGCGTTCGCGATCGGTGTCCTCGATGCGCAGCAGCATCGTGCCGCCGGTGTGCTTTGCATACAGCCAGTTGAACAGCGCCGTGCGCGCGCCGCCTATGTGCAAATAGCCGGTGGGCGAGGGGGCAAAACGGGTGACGACCTTGTCGGACATGGAACTCTCGGAAACCATCTGAAGCGGGGTGCGGTCGCGCGGACTTTCGCGCTTTGCGCGTTCATGTAGCATAGGGTGTCGAGGGCGCAAGGGGCAGACCCGATGGCTGGACGAGGCTGGGGCTCGGATCAGGGCGAGGACGCTGCCATTGGCGTCAGCGAACGGTCCCTGTTTGCGCCTCTGCCAGCCTCATTGCCGCCGCCGTCGCCCCTCGTGCCGGATTCCGGCAAGCTGCCCTTGCAAACGGGTATCGCCGCCTCTGTTCCTGTTGCCGGAACCGGCAGGATCGTGCGCGTGCGCCGGCAGATCGGCCTGATATCACTGCCACGCCTGCGCCACAGCGTGAACATGGCGGCGAGCCTGGAACTCGACCGGGGCGTGGCCTTCCTGCTGGTACCGGTCTGCCTTGCGATCGGAGCGATCGGCTATTTTTCGCTGACGGCTGAACCCGACTTTGCGAGACCTGTCGCGGTTGTCATCCTGACGGGGATCTGTGCGCTGGTCTCGCGCTCATGGCCAAAGACCCATCTGTGTTTCATGGCGGCACTTTTGTGCGCCCTAGGGCTGCTTGCTGCCAAGGTCGAGACGTGGCGTGCGGGCACACAAATGTTGGGCTCGGAAATCTCGACGCAGGTGACCGGCCGCGTCGTCTCGCTCGACCGTATGGAAACTGGCCGTATCCGGCTGACCATCGACGTAACATCGACCGCAAGACCGAAACTGCGCTATGCGCCGGAACGGGTACGGCTTTCGGCACGCAAGATCCCGGCTGACGTGACCGCAGGCTCTCTCATCACTGGATATGCCAAGCTTTTGCCGCCGACCGGGCCGGTGCGACCGGACAGCTATGATTTCTCCTTCGACAGCTATTTTGCCGGCATTGGCGGCAGCGGGTTCTTTCTCGGCAATCCCAAGCTTGTCGTCAGCGATGATGGCGACATGCCGCTGTCGGCCCGAATTTCCTCCAGCGTGGAAAATGCCCGTGAAGGCATCGCCGACCATATCAGGGCGAGCGTCGGCGGCGCCGAAGGCGAGATCGCCGCGGCGCTGATCGTCGGCGTGCGCGCCGGCATTCCCGACGACATCAATGAGGCGATGCGACGTACCGGCATCTACCACATCATCTCCATTTCGGGACTGCATATGGCTCTGGTCGCCGGCACCATCATGGGGTTGCTGCGCGGCGCCTTCGCCTTGTTTCCCGATTTTTCCGCGCGTCGCCCGGTCAAGAAGTATGCCGCTGCCGCCGCACTGTTCTCGATCGCAGCCTACCTCGTCATCTCAGGTATCGTCGTCGCCGCCGAACGCAGCTTCATCATGCTGGCAGTGATGCTGATTGCAGTTCTGTTCGATCGAGCAGCACTCACCATGCGCAATCTGGCGATCTCGGCGATCGCCGTCATCGTGGTGTCGCCGCATGAGGTGGTCGGCCCGAGTTTTCAGATGTCGTTCGCCGCGACCGCGGCTCTGGTCGGCGCCTATGCCGGCTGGGCGGATCACCGCGCGGGAAAAGCAAGAACGCCGCCGCCGAAGCGATCCTTGCCCGGGTTCCTGACACGAAAATTCCTGCTGGCGGCAATCGGTCTGGCCATGACCTCGATCATCGCCGGCAGCGCCACGACGCTGTTTGCCATCTGGCATTTTCAGCGTGTGTCGCCGCTCAGCCTGTTCGCCAATCTCGCGGTTATGCCGATCGTCACCGTCGTCATGTTCCTGGCCGTCGCCAGCGCGCTGCTGATGCCTTTCGGATTGGATTGGCCAGGTCTCTACCTGATGGGCAAGGGCCTGACGATGATGATCGCCATATCGGGCTGGATCTCCGAGCGTTCGCCTGTCGATGGGGTCGGGCTGATTTCGCAACAGTCGGTCCTGCTGGTGGCCATTGCCCTGGTCATCGCGACGATGGCGACGACATGGCTGCGGCTCGCGGCTCTGCCATTCGCGTTGGCAGGCTTGCTGACCGTCTCCGCTAGGCGCCCGCCCGATGTGCTGATCTCG
>NZ_RZRW01000348.1:0-6197 GCF_003998745.1 Mesorhizobium sp. M7A.F.Ca.US.014.04.1.1
TCCCAGGCTGCCGATCGTCACCGTGCCCGGCGGAGGGCTTTTTGCCGCCCATGTGCGCGAGACGCAGACCAGCATGGAGTTTTCCGACACCGCCGCTCATGCCATGGCGATCCTGGCCATGGAGCAGTTCGGCCATGTCATCCTCGACCGGGACGAAAGGCTGGCGCCGGCACGGTCGCTGGACGAGATCGGGCGAGTGTTGGAGGCGGGGAAGGTTCCGGTGTGGCTGCCGTCGTCACTGGCACTGCCGGCGCTGGATGTTCCGGCCTCCTGGGACATTACCTCCGATTCTCTGGCCGCCTGGCTTGCCGGCAAGCTTGGCGCAAACGCGCTGTTGCTTGTCAAGCAGACCGGTGCATTCTTCGACAGCGATACCGCTGACAGCCTGAGGGCCCGAGGCATTGTCGACCCAGGCTTTGCCGCCATGCTGCCCGACGGCATCGATTTCCATCTCGCCGGTCCGAAGGATGCTGCCGGGGCCAGCGCGATGCTCGCGTCGGGCAAGCTGCCCGGCATCCGGATAGTGGCTTCAACAGGGTCGTCGGCAAAGAAGGCGGGATAGCCGATGGTGAAGCTGCATGTGCCGCGCTGGGCGTGGGTTTTGACGGGTTCCGGGCATTTTTTTACGGAGAGCTTCGCACTTGTTCGCCAGCTCGAACATTGCGATGTCTTCGTGTCTAAGGCCGCCAACGAAGTGCTGCGCATGTACAAGCTTAAACTTGATTTCCCGGAGACGACGCGCGTGCTGCACGACAAGACCGCAAGCGCGATCCCGGTCGGCGAATTCTACCACGGTGTCTATCACACGGTCGTGGTGGCGCCGGCCACGTCCAACACGGTCGCCAAATGCGTGCATGGCATTTCCGACACGCTCGCCACCAATGTCTTTGCCCAAGCGGGAAAGTGCCGTGTGCCAGCCATCGTCTTTGCTTGCGACACTGCGCCGGAACTCGAAACCCAGGCACCGCACGGACTGGTCAAGGTCTATCCGCGCAGGATCGACCTGGAAAATACCAAACAGTTGAAGAGTTTCGAGCGGACCCTGGTGGTCGAGTCGCTCGCTGATCTCGAAGCCTCGCTCACACGGCGCCAGGCCGAACTCGCAAGCGATGGCTGAGCGGCTGGTTTTTCTTACCGGCCATCTGGCCAAGGCGCGGCTGGAACGGCTGCTGACCGGGCTGGGCAGAACCGAATTCGTGTGGGAAATCGTCGACGTCGGCGTCAAGGTCGCCGCGCTGATGAGCGAGGACATCGTGAAGCGTCGGCTCACTCTGACAGGAGACGTCGACCGCGTCATCCTGCCCGGACGCTATCGGGGAAACATCGAACACCTGTCGGAGCATTTCGGCGTGCCCTTTGTGCGCGGCCCCGACGAGATCGCCGACCTTCCGGCCTTCCTTGGCCGGGCGGGCAAACCGCCGGATCTGACGCGTCACGATATGCGCATCTTCGCCGAGATCGTCGATGCGCCGATGCTGTCGGTCGAGGCCCTGATGGCGAGGGCCTCGATGCTGGCTGCGGCCGGCGCGGATGTCATCGATCTGGGCTGCCTGCCGGAGACGCCGTTTCCGTTGCTGGCTGAGGCAGTGCGGGCACTCAAGGCACAGGGGTTTGTGGTCAGCGTCGATTCGGCCAGCGCAGACGAACTGTCGATCGGTGCGCACGCCGGCGCGGACTATCTTCTCAGCCTCGATGAGAACACGCTGCCGTTGATCTTCGACCATCGGGCTACGGCAGTGTTGATACCCTCCATCCCCGGCGATCTGGATTCGCTCGGCCGGGCGATTACCGCGGCACAAAAGGCCGGCGTCGCCTTCATTGCCGATCCCGTGCTCGACCCGATCCATTTCGGCTTCGCCGTTTCACTCGGGCGCTTCATCGAGGCGCGGCGCCGTTGGCCGGACATCGAATTGCTGATGGGCACCGGCAATCTCACCGAATTGACCGACGCCGACAGTTCCGGCGTTACAGCCGTGCTAGCGGGGCTCTGCTCGGAACTCCGGATCCGGAACGTGCTGACGGTGCATGTCAGCCCACACACGGTGCGGACGATCGAGGAGCACGATATCGCCCGCCGCGTCATGTTGGCTGCTTGCACGGACGGCGCGTTGCCGCGCGGCTATCACCCAGGCCTGTTGCAGGTCCACGATCGCAAGCCTTTCACAGCCTCAACCGACGATATCGAGGCATTGGCGGCCCAGGTGCGCGATGCCAACTTCCGGATCGCGGTAGCGGAGGACGGCATCCATGTTTTCAATAGCAAAGGGCATGCGGTTGCCACGGATGCGTTCGAACTTTTTGCCTGGCTGGACGTCAACGCCGACGGCGCACACGCTTTTTACCTCGGCGCGGAACTGATGAAGGCGGAGATCGCGTGGCGGCTCGGCAAGCGTTATGTGCAGGACGAGCCGCTCGCATGGGGCGTTGCCGCGCCGGCACCCGAAACCGACCGTACCCGTCTTGCCGAGCCGGGCAAGACGCTCCGCGCAAGGAAAGAGCGCTAGGACCATGCCCTACATTCGCGAATCGATCATCACGACGGTCAATAAGGCAGGCAACGTCCACATCGCGCCGATTGGCATCATTGCCGAGAATGACGGTTGGGTTATCGCGCCGTTCCGGCCGTCGGTCACGCTCGACAATCTCGCCGAAGTGCCGTTCGCCATCGCCAATTATACTGACGACGCGCGTGTCTTTGCCGGCTGCCTGACAGGCCGCAAGCATTGGCCAACCGTTCCGGTTGACGGGTTCCCGGTGCCGAGGCTCGAGGCGGCGCTGGCGTATTCGGGCCTCGAAGTCCGGGCGGTCGATGACAATGGTGTGCGCCCCCGCCATTTCTGCCGCGTGGTGCGGGAGGAAACGCTCGCGCCGTTCACCGGCCTCAACCGAGCCAAGGCGGCGGTGCTTGAGCTGGCCATCCTGGTCAGCCGGCTCGGCATGCTGCCGCGCAACAAGATCGAGGCGGAAATCGCCTACCTTTCGATCGCCATCGAAAAGACGGCAGGCGACGGTGAAAAGGAAGCCTGGGGCTGGCTGATGCAGCGTGTCAGCGATCACTTGACCGCCAAAGGTTCGGATAGCGAGGACTCGCGAGCATAGGCGCGAGCGCCGCAACCTGCTTACGAAGGATATCCCGCCAAAAGCGCCACTGCGGACGCAGGTGCCGCGCTGCTCGCTTGCCCGCGAACAGTGTCATCGGCGGGGATGATGTCGGCGAAATCGACGTAACTGCGTTCCATGCGTTCGGCCAGCCGCCTGATCTGCCAGCGACCGCTTCCGGCGCCGACGATCGGGACATCCCGAGACAGGGTTCCGGCAACCAGCGCCGCTGCATCGTGCACTTTGCGCAGTTGCTGCTCGCTGAACCAGCGCGCGACTTCACCCCATTCCGGCGGGGTGAGGTCGGTGGCGTCGCGCCCCACCATGCGCGCCAGCCGCGCGATCGAGCCGTCCACAGTCTTTTCCTTGCCGTCGGCGGGAGGGTGCCTGTCGTCGTCCTCGTCGAGCACGCCCAGGATGCGGTGAGCGTCGGCGATCGAGGCGAAATATTCGTTCATCAGCGGCGTTAGCCTGCCATGGACGGGAGCCGACGAGGCTACGCCGAACAGGAATGTCCTGGTAAAGCCGGTATAGACCAATTCGCCGGTTAGAAGCCGTCCGGCATCGGTGTAGCCGTCATTGGCCACGGCGCCGTTCTTGATGGCGATAATATCGGTGGTGGTGGAGCCCATGTCGACGAACAGGGCATCGCCGGCGAGTTTTGCCACCAACAAGGCTGTCGCGTGCCAATTGGCGGAAGCCACATCGGCGGTCAGCTGCGCTGCCCGCTCGACTCCGACGAAACCGGATGGTCCGGCATAGACCAGCTTTTTGTCTGCGGGGAAATGGGTGGAAATCTGACCCAGCAGAGCCGCCACGCCGGCATCGCGGGACGGAAAGATGTCCGACAGTTCGCCCGTCATGGTGAATGCGTTGAGATCCGCACCCGCGTAGATCGGAGCCGTTTCGTCGAGGGCTGAAGCCAGCTTGTCCAACCCTTGCCAGAGCGGCGTTGCGATCGTTACCGCCTCGACGATGCGACCGTCTTGTGCGCGGGTCACCTTCAGATGCGCGCCGCCAATGTCGAAACCGGCAATGATGCCCTTTCTTTTTTCCACGCTTCAAGCTTTCATGACGGGGGCAATTGGTCGGTGAAAAAGCGTTGCGTATCATTCCGGTTCTCGACCTGAAAGACGGCGTGGTGGTTCGCGCCCAGCAGGGAAAACGCGATCGCTACAGGCCGATCGTTACGCCGCTCAGCCGAAGCCCTGATGTGGTCGCGGTCGCTGAAGGACTGCGTGGGCTTTATCCTTTTTCCACCTTCTACATCGCAGATCTGGACGCTATCGAAGGCGGAGCGCCAAACAGCGACGCACTCGCCCGGCTGAGGACGATGGCGGAGCCGCCGGAACTTTGGGTCGATGCCGGCGTGGCCGACGAAAAGACACTTTTGGCGGCGCTTGCCGAACGCTCGCTGTCTCCTGTTCTGGGCTCTGAATCGCAGCGAGACGACATGTTGCTGCGGCGTTTTCGCGATCATCCCGATCTCATCCTGTCCCTTGATTTCGTCGGCGATAGTTTTTGCGGGCCGCGTTCTCTTCTCGATGAGCCCGAGCTTTGGCCGCAAAAGGTGATTGTCATGACGCTGGCCAAGGTCGGTGCGGCCGCCGGTCCCGACTTCGGGCGGTTGCAGGAGGTCAAGGCCAAGGCCGGAAATCGCGCTGTCATTGCGGCCGGCGGTGTCCGCGACGAGAACGACATCAGGGCCTTGTCCGCCATGGGCGTCGCCGCGGCACTGGTCGCAACCTCATTGCACAACGCTACGCTCACGCCCGGCCACCTCGCGTCACTCGGCGCCTGATCGTCGTTGCTCGTCAGCTCCCGAAGGGCGTGCGCCCTTCGGGAGCTGACGTTTCAAAAGCCCAGAACCTTTTTCAGCCGGCGCAACAGACCATCCGTCTCAGAAGAGGGTTTTTCCTGTGCGGGGCTGTCTCTTGTCTAGGCTGCGAACGGATGCTTGACCTTGTCGCGCTGGGCCGTTGCTTCGGCGGCGGTCGGGGTTCCTGCAACGGCGCGCTGGATGGCTTCCTTTGTCGCCTCGTAATTGTATTTCTGGATCTTGGCGTCGTCCGCCGCGTCCCAATGGATGAATACCCCGACGCAGATGAACACGTCGTCTGCTTCGTTGGCCGGAATGGTCCCGTCCGCAACGCTGTCCTGCACGGCCTTTGCCACGGCGTGCTGCGCCGGGCCGAACATCTGGACCGCCTGTTTGGCACCCTTGATCGTGACCTTGTTGAACATCACGGTGTTGGGTTTGCATTGAAGATTGGGCGCGATCACCGCCAAAAGCGAAGTAAAGCCGTCCTTGTTGTTGGTAAGCGCGTTGCAAAATGCCGTTTCGACCGCGCTCCCCCGCGGGCCGATGAGCAGGTCGACATGCGCGACTTCGTTGCCGTCTCCCACCAGCGATTCACCGACCATAACCTTTGATATTTTTGCCATGCCAATTTCCTCCAAGACACAATTATGATGTCCACGGACGCTGCAACCGAGCAGGCGCTCGATGGACAGCTATCCTTGTTGGCAGCGTCCGGATTTGCCCGGACCGGTTGGCTAGATAGCCGCGGAAGCACAGCTTCCGCTTTTGGAAGTCAAGCACCAACGCCGCGATTATGCAAGGTGAGGGCGAGGGTGTGGACTAAAAGAGTAGCCACGGTGAGGTCGGCCGAGGTGCCGGGGTTGATGTTGTCGGCCTTCAGCCGGCGGTCGAACTCCATGAGCAGACGAATGCGCGACGGTTCGTCGCCCTCGGCATGGAGCGCCGCCTGAACGGCAACGGCTTCCTGCCGCGCCTGATTTGCGACGTGAACGCCGTGCTTGCGCATCACATGGCTGTCGGGGAAGCCGGCGAGAAACGCCATGTAGACGAACACCGTCGGCCACATGCCGTCTTCTTCACGTGCCAACGCTCCATCCAGCGCGGCGAGCCCGACCCCGAACACGTCGCCGAAACAGTTGCTGTACTGGCGAGCGATCATGTCGCGGTCGGCAGCCTCCCTCATCGCGTCCAGCAAATGGACCTTCGGCTCCTGCCGCACATCGTTGGCGGCTTCTCCGAGTCCGCCTGGCGCGGCCGTGACGATCGCCTCGACTAC
>NZ_RZRW01000349.1:0-6189 GCF_003998745.1 Mesorhizobium sp. M7A.F.Ca.US.014.04.1.1
GCCGTGCAGATGGCCAAGGACAATCCGCTGGCCGCCGGTGCGCTGGCCGCGGTGCTGCTCGGAACCGGTACTGGCCGCAACGTGACGGGCGCCGCGGTGAAGCTTGGCGGACTGGCCGCGATCGGCGGCCTCGCCTACAAGGCCTACCAGAATTACAAGGCCGGCAACGCGCCCGCGGAAGCACCGGCGGCCGGTGAACCGGAATTGCTGCCGCCGCCCAAGGATACCCCCTTCCACCCGTCGCAGGCGCCGCAAGGCGAGGACGAATTCACGCTGACCCTGGTGCGGGCGATGATTTCGGCGGCGAAGGCCGATGGCCATATCGACGATGAAGAGCGCCAGAAGATCGCCGGCAAGCTCAGCCTGGCCGGCATAGGCTCCGACGCCGAAAAGTTCCTGATGGCGGAGCTGGCAAGCCCGCTCGACCTCGACACGCTGGTGGCCGGCGCCAAGACCGATGCGCAGAAGCTCGAACTCTACACGGCGTCGCGCCTGACCATCGATCCCGACACACGCGCCGAGCGCGGTTATCTCGACCTGCTTGCCGGCCGGCTCGGCCTGCCGGACGCGCTGGTCGACCATGTCGAGGCGACGGTTTCGGCGGCCAAGGTGCCGGCCAAGGCCGGGACGTCACCCAATCCGCGCTGGTAGGCCAAAACGGCACAGGGGGCACTTTCCGGGTTAACCGCTCATTAACCCAGCAAGCGCATCATTCAACACAGTCGGATCGGCTTTTCCTCCTCCCAAGCCCGGTTCAGATCAGGGGCGGTCGCCAATGGCCGCCCTTTTTGTCGGTCCGGCCGGATGGACACGCTTGCCATCGCCGCCGTCATTTGCGATGCCTTCCTTTTCGAGCCAACCCCCCAAAATCAGTCGAGCAAGCGCAGCGCTGCCGGAGGACAATAGCCATGACCGAGCAAAGAACCGCCATCGTCACCGGGGCCGGCACGGGCATCGGCAAGAGCGTCGCCACGGCGCTGCTCAGGGCCGGCTGGAACACGGTATTCTGCGGACGCCGCAAATCCGTGCTGGATGCAGCCGTGGCTGAGGCCGGGTCCACCGACGCCAAGGCCCTGGCGGTTGCCTGCGATATCAGCAAGGCAGGCGAGGTCGACGATCTGTTCGAGACCGTGGCGGCGGCCTTCGGCCGTGTCGACCTGCTCTTCAACAATGCCGGCATGGGCTACAAATCGACGCCGATCGACGAGATACCGGTCGAAGTGTGGAACGATATCGTCGGCGTCAACCTCACCGGTTCGTTCCTGTGCGCCCGTGCCGCCTTTGGCGCCATGCGCAAGCAGAAGCCGATGGGTGGCCGCATCATCAACAACGGTTCGGTGTCGGCCTATGCGCCGCGCCCGGGCTCGGTGCCCTACACGGCGACCAAGCATGCCATCACCGGACTGACCAAGACGCTGGCGCTCGACGGTCGGCCCTATGACATCGCCTGCGGCCAGATCGACATCGGCAATGCGCTGACCGACATGGCGCAGCCGATGACGGTCGGTGTGCCGCAGGCCAATGGCTCGATCGCAGCCGAAGCGGTGATGGATGTTCAGCGCGTCGCCGACGCCGTCGTCCACATGGCCAGCCTGCCGCTCGACGCCAACGTGCTGTTCATGACCGTGATGGCGACCAAGATGCCGTTTGTCGGGCGTGGGTGAGCAGCCCGGTTCGCGTAAGCGAATTCATCGTGCCAGTGGCACGATGAAAGGCCGGCGAACGCTGGGACGCTGCGAAGCAGCGGGGACCCAGCCGGATGGTTTTATTTCCCGGCCAGCGGCACGCCGGGCTTGAACAGCAGAATGGGCCTGATCTCGTAAACGGCGGTGGGATTGACGCGGCGAAGGTCGCGGGCGATCGCGATGGCCTCGTCTCGCGTGGCGCAGTCGACGACATAGAGCCCGAGCAACTGTTCCTTGGTTTCGGCGAAAGGACCGTCGATGATCACACCGTCGCCCGGGCCGCGCAGGGTGATGGCATCCTGTGTTGCGCCCAGACGCGCGGACGGCCCCAGCGTGCCTTCCTCATGAAGCCGGGTGTTGATCTTCAGCAGGTCGGCCATAAGTGCTGCATCTTCCTGCGGCGTCAGCGCCTTGATCGCATCTTCCACGTGATAGGCAAGGATTGCGTAGAACATTTTATGTCACCTGCTTCGATCCTGATCCAGGGAGCGTAGCGGTTCCCGACACGCCCGCCCAGCCTTGGCCGTGCGTGTCCGGACAGATCATGACACCATCATTGTCGCCAGCCGCAACCACCCGGAAAGAGGCCACCGGCCTGCTTTGAAGCCTACTTCGCCAGGAACGCTCCGATCCGCTCCAGCGCGCGCAAGATGTTCTCCTCGGAATTGGCGTAGGAGAGCCTGATATAGCCTTCGCCGAGAATGCCGAAATCGGGACCGCCGATCAGCGCCACGCCGGCCTCGTCGAGCAGTGCCGAGGCGAGCTTCTTGGCCTTCCAGCCGGTCTTCGAGACGTTGGGGAAGGCGTAGAACGCGCCCTTGGGCGTGATGCAGGATATGTTGGGCAGGGCGTTCAGTCCCTCGACGACGATCTTCCGGCGGCGGTCGAAGGCGCGCATCATCTCGTCGACGTCGTCCTGCGGGCCGTCGATGGCGGCGATGCCGGCAAACTGGCTCGGCGCGTTGACGCAGGACCAGCAATTGACCGCCAGCTTGCGCACCTTGTCGTAGAGATGGGCGCCCTTGTCGCCATTCGGCCAGATCGACCAGCCCATGCGCCAGCCGGTCATCGCCCAGGTCTTCGACCAGCCGTTGAGCACGATCAGCCGGTCGCGGATTTCGGGAAAGCCGAGCAGCGAGCAATGCGTCTCGCCATCATAGGTCATGACGTCGTAGATTTCGTCGGAGAGGATGGCGACCTGCGGATGCGCCTCCAGCCCCTTGACCAGTTTCTCGATCTCGGCGCGAGGCGTGACGCCGCCGGTCGGATTGGCGGGCGAGTTGAGGATCAGCAGCCTGGTCTTCGAGGTGATCAGCGCCAGCGTCTCCTCGGCCGAGAAGGCAAAGCCGTTTTCTTCGCGCATCGGCACGGGAATGGGTGCCGCACCCGTGAACTCGATCATCGAGCGGTAGATGGGAAAGCCGGGGTCCGGGTAGAGGATCTCGGCGCCGGGCTCGCCGAACATCAGGATCGCGGCGAACATGGTCGGCTTGCCGCCGGGCAGGATCATCACCGTTTCGGGCGATATCTCGACACCGGTGGTGGTCAGCGTGCGGCGCACCACCGCCTCGCGCGTCGCCAGCAGGCCATTGGCCGGCGTGTAGCCGTGATGGCCGTCGCGCAGCGCCTTGATCGCCGCCTCGACGATGTGCTGCGGCGTCTTGAAGTCGGGCTGGCCGATGCCGAGATTGACGATGTCGCGGCCTTGTTGGGCAAGTGCTGTGGCCCTCGCAAGCACGGCGAAGGCGTTTTCCTCGCCAAGGCGGTCGAAGGCCGAAATCGTGTGGAGCATTTTTCCCGTCCGTGTGGTTCTTGCTGTTGGGTCGCGTTTTTGTGAGCCTCAGCCCGCAAAAGTCAAACGGATTGGAGCATTCGGTGTCGGAAAATCTCAGGGATTGGCAACCGCGTCCGCGGCCTGAACGCAAGACCATCGACGGTCGATACGTCCGGCTTGAACCGCTGAGCGCTGCAAAACACGGCGACGGCCTCTATGAAGCGTCCTCCGTGTCCGATATCGACGACCGCTTCGCCTGGTTGCCCGATTATCCGCCGGAGACCCGCGCCGCCTTCCAGCCATGGCTGGACAAAGTCGAGGCCAGCGAGGATCCGCTGTTCTTCACCGTCATCGACAAGGCCAGCGGCAAGGTCGCCGGACGCCAGACGCTGATGCGCATCGATCCGGCCTACGGCGTCATCGAGATCGGCAACATCTATTGGGGACCGCTCATCTCGCGCAAGCCGGGAGCAACCGAAGCGCAGTTCCTGTTCATGAAATACATCTTCGACGGGCTCGGCTATCGCCGCTACGAATGGAAGTGCAACAACCGCAACGAGCCATCGAAGCGGGCGGCCGAGCGGTTCGGCTTCAAGTTCGAAGGCATTTTCCGCCAGCATCTCATCGTCAAGGGTGAAAACCGCGACACTGCGTGGTATTCGATCATCGACAAGGAATGGCCGGCGCTGCGCAGTGCCTATGAGGCGTGGCTCGATCCGGCCAATTTCGATGGCGACGGCCGGCAGAAGCGACGGCTCGAGGATTTTCGCGCGGAATTCGGCGCTTAGGAGTTCACTATTGGCACATACCCACGATCACACCGGGCACGGTCACGGCCCTGGTCATGTGCATGGCTCGACCGACAAGAAACGCGTTCTGATCGCAGCCTGCCTGACCGGCGGCTTCATGGTCGCCGAGGCGCTTGGCGGCATCCTCACGGGCTCGCTGGCGCTGCTGGCCGATGCCGGCCACATGCTCGCCGATTCGATCGCGCTCGGCCTTGCCTGGTATGCGTTTCATCTTGGCGGCCGGCCGGCGACCGTTCGCCTCACCTATGGCTTCGGCCGGGTCAAGACGCTGGTGGCCTATACCAACGGCATCGCCATCTTCGTCATCGCGCTGTGGATCGTCTATGAAGCCTGGGGACGCCTGCAGGCGCCGGCGCCGGTGCTTGGCGGGCCGATGCTGGTGGTGGCGATCCTCGGCCTGCTGGTGAACCTCGGCTCGTTCTTCGTGCTGCATGGCGGCGACCGCGAGAGCCTGAACATGCGCGGCGCCATCCTGCATGTGCTTGGCGACCTGCTCGGCTCGGCGGCGGCCATCGCGGCGGCGCTGGTCATCCTGGCGACCGGCTGGACGCCGATCGACCCGATCCTGTCGGTCCTGGTTTCACTGCTGATCCTCTACACGGCGTGGTCGCTGATGCGGGAGGCCGCCCATGTCCTGCTCGAGGGCGTGCCGCCAAGCCTCGACCGAGATCTGATCGCCAGGGATATCCAGACGACGATCCACGGTGTACGCGAAGTGCACCACATGCATGTCTGGTCGCTCGACGGGACCAGCAATATGGCGACGCTGCATGCCTGTCTAGACGAGGGCGTCGATGCGCATCAGGCGGTGAGTGCCGTCAAGAAGCGGCTTGCCAGCGAGCACGGCATCAGCCATGCCACCGTGGAACCGGAATTCGGGCAATGCGCCGACGATGGCGACGAGCACGACCACGGGCACGAGCATGAAGCGGCTGCATATCACGACCACCATCACTAGGACCGGATCGATCGATGTCGATCGTCCTGCCTCAGGAGTTGCAAAACCTTGAAAACCAGCTTGACGAACGCCCATCCTCCGGACGCGGCATGATGGACCGCGACACCAGGAACGCGGTCATCGCTGCCGCGTGGATCATGCTGCTGTTCGGTATAGGCGCCTACTATCTGCCGACCGTGATGCTGGCACTCGGCAGCCTTTCCACTGTGCTGGCCGGCGCCTTTGGCATCGTCTTCGTGCTGGCGTTCTTCTCGGTGTTCTGGCTGCGCGCCCGCAACCAGCGCAAAAACCAGGGTAAATAGGCAAGGGATCTTCGACATGCGCATTCTGATCACTGGCGCCGCGGGTATGGTCGGCCGCAAGCTCATCGCCCGGCTGGCCAAGGACGGGACGCTGCGCGGGGGCAAGATCACCGCGCTCGATCTCCACGATATCGTGCCGCCACAGGCGCCGAGCCTGGATGGCGTCAGCGTCACGCTGCACACCGGCGATCTCGCCGAAGCGGGTGCCACCGAGCGCCTGGTCGCATCGCGCCCCGACGTCGTCTTTCATCTCGCCGGCATCGTATCCGGCGAGGCGGAGGCGAATTTCGAACTCGGCTACCGCGTCAATCTCGATGGCACGCGCGCCCTGTTCGATGCCATCCGGGTGGCGGGCTTTGCGCCGCGCGTCGTCTTCACCTCGTCGATCGCGGTGTTCGGCGCGCCGTTCCCGGACGTCATTCCCGATGACTTCCATCCGACGCCGCTGACCTCTTATGGTACCCAGAAGCAGATGAGCGAAGCGCTGCTGGCCGACTATTCCAGGCGCGGGTTCTTCGACGGTATCGGCATCCGGCTGCCGACCATCTGCGTGCGGCCGGGCAAGCCGAACAAGGCGGCGTCGGGCTTCTTCTCGGGCATCATCCGCGAGCCGTTGAGCGGCCATGAGGCGATCCTGCCGGTGCCGCGCTCGGTCGTGCAC
>NZ_RZRW01000350.1:0-6189 GCF_003998745.1 Mesorhizobium sp. M7A.F.Ca.US.014.04.1.1
GTCGAGCGCAATGCCAAGGCGATCCTGACGCTGGCGGCGGGCCAGCTGGCCAGTTCGCTCGCCACCACCTCGGAAACGGTGCCCGGCGCCATACAGGATCTGCTGGAGACCACCAGCCGTCAGGGCGCGATGGGCCGCAGCCATGTGCTTGTCATCACCGACAGCGCTTTCAAGATCGTCGCGGTGACGCCACGCTCGATGCCATGGCAGGGCCATTCTCTGGACGGCCTCGTCGAGGGCGGCCAGCCCTTGTTCATGTTCGGCGATCGTGCGGGCGTCATGGACGTCAACATCGACGGACGGGATTGGTACGCCGCGGTCAGCCTGGCGAATGGCGGAAAGGGTGCATCGGCGGCCCTGGTGCCACAGGACGCGGTTTTCGATGCCTGGCGCAAGACCGTTTCGCTGAACGTCACCCTGTTCGTGCTGACGGCCGGTGTGCTGATCGTCATCCTCTATGCCTATTTCGGCCAGGCGGCACGTGCGCAGGCGGCCGACCGCATCTACCTCGAAGCGCATCAGCGCATCGACATGGCGCTGGTTCGCGGCCGCTGCGGCCTGTGGGACTGGGACATGGTGCGCGGCAAGATGTACTGGTCGCGCTCGATGTACGACATGCTCGGCTACAAGCCTTGCGAAACGATGCTGTCCTTCGGCGAGGTCGATCAGATCATCCATCCCGAGGACGGCGACCTGTTCGAGCTCGCCAACAGAATCGTCGCTCGCGAGATCGATCACATCGATCAGGTGTTCCGCATGCGCCATGCCGATGGCCAATGGGTCTGGATGCGCGCGCGGGCACAGGTCATCGATCCGGAAGCGCCGGAGATCCAGCTGATCGGCATCGCCGTCGACGTCACCGAACAGCGTCATCTGGCGCTGCGTTCCGAGGCTGCCGACCTTCGCCTCAGAACGGCGATCGAGAACATCAACGAATCCTTCGTGCTGTGGGATTCGACGCAGCACCTGATCATGTGCAATTCCAAATACCAGCAGGACAACGGGCTTTCGGACCGCGACGTGATGCCGGGCACCGCGCGCGCGGCTCTGGAAGAACGCATGCTGGCCTTTGCTTCCGAAAGGCGGCTTGCCCACACCAGCGGCCTGCAGGGCGGCGCCACTTTCGAGCGGCAGTTGGCCGATGGCCGCTGGCTGCAGGTCAACGAACTGAAGACCCGGGACGGCGGCATCGTCTCGGTCGGTTCCGACATCACCCAGATCAAGCTGCACCAGGAGAAGCTGGTCGACAGTGAGCGACGGCTGATGGCAACGATCCATGATCTCAGCCTCGCGCGGCGGGCCGAAGAGGAGCGTTCGCGCGAACTGGTCGACCTCAACCGCAAATACATGAAGGAAACCGAACGGGCCGAAGCGGCGAACCGGGCCAAATCCGAATTCCTGGCCAACATGTCGCATGAGTTGCGCACGCCGCTGAACGCCATCATCGGCTTCTCCGAACTGATGGAACAAGGGCTGTTCGGCCCGCTCGGATCGGAGCGCTACGAGGAATATGCCACCGACATCAACAGCAGCGGCAAGTACCTGCTGGGCGTCATCAACGATATTCTCGACATGTCCAAGATCGAGGCCGGCCAGTTCTCTCTGGACCGGGAAGAGATCGACCTCGGCCCGCTGATCAGCGAAACCGTACGCGTCGTTTCGCTGCAGGCGGCGCAAAAGGCCATCTCCGTGGAAACGCGCATTGCCGATGCGCTGACGCTGGTCGCCGATCGCCGTGCGATCAAGCAGATCGTCATCAACCTTTTGTCCAATGCGGTGAAGTTCACCGGCCACGGCGGCCACATATCGGTCAGGGCCCGCAACACATCCGGCGCGCTGGTGCTGACGATCGAGGACAATGGCTGCGGCATCCCCAAGGAGGCGCTCGGAAAGCTCGGACGGCCGTTCGAACAGGTGCAGAACCAGTTCTCCAAGAGCCATGCCGGGTCCGGCCTTGGCCTTGCCATCTCACGTTCGCTGGCCGAGCTTCAGGGCGGCGCGCTGAAGATCCGGTCGAGCGAAGGTGTCGGCACTATCGTGTCGGTGCGCATTCCGGTGAAGAAGAGCGTGCTGGCCGTCAAGGTTGCAGCGTGAAGTTTTTATCACCATCCCAGGCCTGATCCACCTCGTGGACGCGAGGTGAAACGCTTTGACAAAGTTATCTATTTTATCTATTTTGGATAAAAAAGAAAGGCCTTGTCATGCGAGTGACTTCAACGGAATTCCAGCAGAATGTCGGGCGTTTTCAGGATGCTGCCCAGCGTGCGCCGGTCGCAATCACAAAGAATGGCCGGACCCACACGGTACTCCTGTCGGCGGCGATGTTCGAGGTCTTGGTCAAGGGACGGGTCGCCCGTCCTGTGGAAGAGCTGGACGACGAGACGCTTAACGCCATCGCCGAAAGCGCCGTATCGAGCGAATATGCCGGGCTTGATGCAATGCTCAAAGACTGGACACCGTGAGCCTGCCCAAACCTATCCCGGGTCTGGTGATTTCCTATTCTTACCTCTGGGTGAGAGAACACGAAAAGGGTGCCGAAGAAGGTCGCAAAAACCGATCATGCGCCATTGTCGCCGCGCGGTCGTGGAGGGCCGTGAAGTCATAACGGTCGTTCCGGTCACACACTCGCCACCAGCAGATCCTGCCGATGCAGTAGAAATACCTGCGCCCCTCAAAGCCTATCTCGGCCTCGATGACACGCCATCATGGATCGTCGTCACCGAAACCAATCATTTCCTCTGGCCGGGTCCCGATCTCAGGCCTATCGCGGGGAGCAAACCGTCCCGATTCGACTATGGCATGCTGCCGCCGCGTTTCTATGCCTATCTGCGCGACCGGATTTTGCAGTCTCACGCAAGCCGGGCGCTGCAGCAGATTCGGCGAACAGAGTAGCTGCATGAGACTGGAGGACCACGAAACGTCCCCGATTCCAAGGGACGATCGCTTCCCGGTCATCCCGCACGAAGCAAAAGGTCGAAATCCTTCCTGACCTTCTGCGACGTCTCCTTGAGGTGTGCTTCGAGCACACCGAAATCCGGCAGGTCGGTCACCGCCAGAAGCAGATCCGAAAGCCCCGGCGGAACGTCGTCGCGCTCGAAGGCTCCGGTAAGGCACAGCCGCGTCATCTGGGTCAGCGCCAGATAGAGCGCATAGGCGTCGAAAAGCTCCTGCCTCGCCCCGGCATTGGCGAAGCCCGGTGACAGGCGCGAAAGGATTTCGGCGGTACCGGTAACGCGCGGCCCGGCGCCTACCTGCCCGGTGATGACAGCGACTTGGGCGATGAATTCGAGATCGATCAGGCCGCCGGGGATCAGCTTGATGTCCCACAGGTCGCGCGGCGGCTTTTCCTTCTCGATCATAGCCCGCATCTCCGAGGCCTCGGCCATCACCTTTGCGGCGTCGCGCGGCTGACCAAGCACCGCCGCCACTTCCGCTTCAACCTCACTGCACAGGCTGGCGTCGCCAGCTATGGCGCGCGCGCGTGCCAACGCCATGTGCTCCCAGGTCCAGGCTTCCTGGCGCTGGTATTTCTTGAAGGCATCGATATGGGTCGCCACAGGACCCTTGTTGCCTGATGGCCGCAGGCGCAGGTCGAGTTCGTAGAGCACGCCCTCCGCCGTCGGCGCCGACACAGCTGCGATCAGCCGCTGCGTCATGCGGGTGTAGTAATGCGAAGGCGCCAGCGGTTTGTCGCCATCGGACTCCTCGGCGTCCGGCGCGTGGTCGTAAAGCAGGATCAGGTCGACATCCGATCCGGCGGTCAGCTCGCGGCTGCCGAGCTTGCCCATGCCGAGCAGCGCAACCACGCCGCCGGCAATGGTGCCGTGGCGCGCCGCGAATTCGGCCGTCACCGCCTGCAACGCAGCCTCGATGGTGAGATCCGCCAGATCGGAGAAGGCGCGGCCGGCGCGCGCCGGATCGATCGAGCCGGCGAGCAGCCGGACGCCGATCAGGAATTTCTGCTCGGAAGCAAAAATGCGCAGCCGGTCGAGCACGTCCTCATAAAGCCGGTCGCCCTCGACAAAGGCGGAAAGCCGTGCCGACAGATAGGCGCGGTCCGGTAGCTCCGTCAGCAAGGCCGGGTCGAGCAGACCATCGAAGACATGCGGCCGGCGGGTGATGATCGCCGCCAGCCGGGGCGCCGCACCCATGATCGTTGCCAGGAGCTTGAGCAGGGCCGGATTGGACTGCAGCAGGGAAAACAGCTGGATGCCGGCCGGCAGGCCGGCGAGAAATTCGTCGAAGCGCATCAGCGCTTCGTCGGCCCGGCGCGTCTGGCCGAAGGAGCGCAGCAGCGCCGGCGTCAATTCCGTCAGCCGCTCGCGCGCCTCCGCCGACTGGGTGACGCGATAGCGACCGAAATGCCAGCCTCGGATGACGCGGCAGATGTCGCTTGGCCGCTGGAAGCCGAGGCCGTGCAAGGTCTGCAGCGTATCGGGATCGTCGACATCGCCGGTGAAGACGAGATTGCCGATGCCTGTCGACAGTTCGGGTGCTGTTTCGAACAGTGCCGCGTAGTGGCGTTCGACCTGCTGCAACGAGGCGCGAAACGCCTGGGAAAAGGCAGAAGCATCGGCAAAGGCGAGCATGCGGGCGATGCGCTCCAAGCCTTCATCATCTTCCGGCAGCGTGTGGGTCTGCTCGTCGGCAACCATCTGCACGGCATGTTCGACGCGGCGCAGGAACCAGTACTGGCGGGCGAGCGCATCGCGCGCCTCGGTGGTGATCCAGCCGCGTGTCGCAAGCTCGCCGAGCATCGGCACGGTCTCGCGGCCACGCAGTTCAGGGAAGCGTCCGCCGGCGATAAGCTGCTGGGTCTGGACGAAGAACTCGATCTCGCGAATGCCGCCGCGGCCGAGCTTGACGTTGTGGCCCTTGACCGCGATCTCACCATGGCCCTTGTGGGCGTGGATCTGACGCTTGATCGAATGGACGTCGGCAATCGCCGCGTAATCCATGTATTTGCGCCAGATATAGGGCTGAAGCTCCTTGAGGAAGGTAGCGCCCGCGGCCAGATCGCCAGCCACCGGACGTGCCTTGATCATGGCGGCGCGCTCCCAGTTCTGGCCGCGCGCCTCATAGTAGCGCAGTGCCGCCTCAACCGGGATCGCCAGCGGTGTCGAACCGGGGTCGGGGCGCAGCCTCAGATCGGTGCGGAAGACATATCCGTGCTCGGTGCGGTCCTGCAGGATGCGAACCAGGCGGCGCGTCAGCCGCGAAAACAATTCGGTGGCGTCGAGCGGGTCGACGACCGCCGGTGCTTCCGGATCGAAGAAAACCACCAGATCGATGTCCGAGGAAAAATTCAGCTCATGTGCCCCGAGCTTGCCCATGCCGAGCAGGATCCAACCCGACTGTTTCGACGGGTTGTCGACATCCGGCAGTTTGAGTTTGCCCTGGCCGTGCGCGTCGCGCAGCAGGAAGTCGACGGCGGCACGGGTACAGGCGTCAGCGAGGTCGCTCAACCGCCGGACCGTCAGCGCCGTTTCGGCCTCGCCGGCAAGATCGGCCAGCGCGATGAGGAAATGCGCCTCCGCCTTCCACTGGCGCAGCTCCATCATCAGGCCGGATTCCGAAAGGGTCTCCGCCAAATGCGCCAGGTCTATGGCGGCGCCGATCGCTTTCAGCCGAGCCTCGATTGTCTGCTCGAACAGCCCGTCCAGGATTTGCGGCCGGCGACGTGCCGTATCGCGCAGGAACGGCGACAGATCGAAGACGGCGGCGAGGAAATCCTGGCCCTCCCCTTTGCCGGCCAGAAACTTGGCCAGCCGCGTCAGCCCTTCTTCGCGTGCGGCGGACGCGATCTCGGCCAGTTCCAGCCGCGCACGGTCCTCGTCCAGCGGAACAAGCCTGGCCGCCGGCTTCAGCAGCCAATCTTTCGCTCTCGCAGTCGTGCTCATCAGTGATCCTCCCGAACCGGGAAACTCATGACCACGGATAGTCCAGGATTGCCAGGCAAGAGTTCAAGCCGGCCATTGTGGAATGTCATGACCGCCTTGGCGAGGCTGAGGCCAAGACCGGAACCCGGTTGCGAACGGCTCTTCTCCAGCCGCACGAAACGTTCCGTGGCACGCGCGCGGTCGCCATCGTCGGGAATGCCGTGGCCATTGTCGGCAACCGACAGGCGAACGTCCGCACCGGTTCGCTCGAGCGTGACGCGCACCGCCGGCTGGGCATTGGCGCCGGTGG
>NZ_RZRW01000035.1:0-19729 GCF_003998745.1 Mesorhizobium sp. M7A.F.Ca.US.014.04.1.1
GGGTTGATGACGGCGTAGAGCACGTCGACGATGACGTGCACGGACATGACGATCAGCGCGATCAAAAGCAACCCGCCCTGCACGGTGAAATAGTCGCGCTTGGAAATGGCGTCGATCATCCATTTGCCGATGCCGGGCCAGGAGAAGATGCTCTCGGTCAGGATGGCGCCGGTGAGCAGCGTGCCGACCTGCAGGCCGATGGTGGTGACGACCGGGATCAGCGCGTTGCGGAAGGCGTGCAGGCCGATGACCCTACGCGGCGCCAGGCCCTTGGCGCGCGCGGTGCGGACATAGTCCTCACCCAGCACCTCGAGCATCGCCGAGCGCGTCTGCCTCGCGATGACGGCGAGCGGAATGGTGCCGAGCACGATGGTCGGCAAGATCAGGTGCGACAGCGCCGAACGGAAGGCGCCCTTCTGGCCCGAGATCAGGGAATCGATGGTCATGAAGCCGGTCACCGGCTTGAAGAAGTAGAGGAGGTCGATGCGGCCTGAAACCGGCGTCCAGTGCAGCATGCCGGAGAACACGATGATCAGCAGCAGACCCCACCAGAAGATCGGCATGGAATAGCCGGCCAGCGCCGTGCCCATGGTCAGTTGGTCGAACCAGGAGCCGCGGCGGATGGCAGCGAAAATGCCGGCGGCCACACCCAGGATGACGGCAAAGATCATGGCGAAGATGGCGAGCTCGACCGTTGCCGGAAAGCGGACAAGGAAGTCCTTGAGCACCGGTGTCTTGGTGGAAAACGAGGTGCCGAAATCACCGCCGAGGATGTTCGTCAGATAGGTCAGATATTGTTGCCAGATCGGCAGGTCGAAACCGAACTGGTGCATGAGCGCCGTGTGGCGTTCGGGCGACAGGCCGCGTTCGCCCGCAAGCACCAGCACCGGATCACCGGGCAGGATGCGCACGAAGCCAAAGGCGAGGATGGTTATCCCGATGAAGGTCGGGATGATGAGGGCGAGCTTGCCGAGGATATAACGCAGCATGGCGGGCGAGTGGGGGCGTCACCACATGGTGGCGCCCCCGTTTCGCAACCTTATTCGGCGATATCGACGCCGTCGAAGCGGTGGATACCGAGCGGATCCATCGCAAAGCCGGTGACGGTCTTCTGCATCGGCATGAACACCTTGGAGTGAGCGAGCGTCGCCCAGGGTGCCTGTTCCTTGAAGATGACCTGTGCCTGTTCATAGAGCTTGGTGCGCTCGGCCTGATCCGAAACGGTCTTGGCCTTGTTGATGAGCGCATCGAAGTCCTTGTTGCACCATTCCGCGCGGTTGTTCGAACCGACGGAAGCGCAGCTCAGGAGCACGCCGAGGAAGTTGTCCGGATCGCCATTGTCGCCGGTCCAGCCGACGATGACGGCGCCGTCGTGATCGACCGCGGAAGCGCGCTTGAGGTATTCACCCCAATCGTAGCTGACGATCTCGACGGTGACGCCGACCTTGGCGAAGTCCGCCTGGATCAATTCGGCGGTGCGGCGCGCGTTCGGCATGTAGGGGCGCGACACCGGCATGGCCCAGACGTTCATCTTGAGGTCCTTGACGCCGGCCTCTTCAAGCAGCTTCTTGGCTGCATCCGGATCGTACGGATCGTCCTTCACTTCCTTGTTGTAGGACCACATGGTCGGCGGGATCGGGTTGACCGCCACCTGGCCGGCACCCTGGAAGACCGCGTCGATGATGGCCTTCTTGTTGATGGCCATGTTGAGCGCCTTGCGCACGCGCACGTCGTCGAACGGCTTCTGCTGGGTGTTGTACATCAGCGCGCCGACATTGAGGCCTTCCTGCTCCTCGACCTTCAGGTTCGCATCGGCCTGCAGGCCGGCGATGTCGGCCGGTGCCGGGTACGACATGATGTTGCATTCGCCGGCCTTGAGCTTCTGTGCGCGCACGGCCGGATCGGTGGTGATGGCGAAGACCAGATCGTCGATCTTCTGCTTGCCGCCCCAATAGTCCGGGTTGGCCTTGTAGCGGATGGCGGCGTCGGTCTGGTAGTCGACGAAGATGAACGGGCCGGTGCCGATCGGCTTCTGGTTGAACAGCTCAGGCGTCTTGTCGGCCTGCAGCTTGTCGGCATATTCCTTGGAGACGACGGAGGCAAAATCCATGCCCAGCGTCGGAATGAAGGTGATCGCCGGCTCCTTGAGGGTGAACTTCACCGTCAGGTCATCGACCTTCTCGACCTTGGTGATGTTGTCGCCGAACTGGTCATTGTAATACTGGTAGGCAATGCCCGGAATGTACTGGAACCAGGGACCGTTCTTGTCGACCTGACGTTCGAACGAGAACACCACGTCGTCGGCGTTGAAGTCGCGCGTCGGGGTGAAATAGTCGGTGGCGGCGAACTTGACGCCCTTGCGCAGCTTGAAGACATATTCCTTGCCATCGTCGGAGATCGTCCAGCTTTCGGCCAGGCCCGGCGAGGTCGTCGTCTTGCCGTGATCGAATTCGACGAGGCGGTTGAAGACGGTGCGCGAGGACGCGTCGAACGTCTGGCCTGCGGTATACGGCGCCGGATCGAAACCTTCCGGCGAAGCTTCCGCGCAGTAGACCAGAGTTTTCGCATTGGCCATGCCGCCCAGGACGCTTGCAGCCAGCAACGCGGCTGCAAAAGTCAGCTTCTTATTCATTGAGCACTCCCTGATGTTCTTCCAAGCCCCTCTATCAGGCTCGCGAAGCGCGCATATAAGCACCGTTTTTCCGGCTTTGGAACACCCCGTTTGCTTACCCCGCGGGAAGCAGGAAAAAAATCCGCAACTTTGCCAAATTGCAGAAAAAATTAGCCGTTTCTTCCGTTCACGAGATTATTAACAGCCGAATTTTTTTATTGATCGCCAGGCTGACGATATAAATGTTCCCGGCGCTTCCGAGCGGCCGTGGGATGCGTCAGGACACCGCCTGGAGCGCTGGCGGCGGCAAAGACTTTCGACGGCAAATCTTTCGCCGCGTTGCCGCAAGGGCAAGACTTGCACGCTCACCAAGGGAGGCAATACATAGGGTGTAGCGGCCGCAGCGGAGGACGCCCTTGCCAATTCAGGGGCGAGTGCGGCACGGATGAACAAGACTTGTCCAGGGAGGAACGGTTGGCAAAAGCATCAAGGACGACGGCGCCGGTGAAAGCGGGAGCCAAGGCGCCGTCGAAAGCAGCCGGTACTGCCAAGCCGAAAGCACCCGTTGCCAAAGCCGCCAAGCCGAAGGCGGCCGCGGCACCTGTAAGGGCAAGCACAAAGCCGGCGGTGAAAGCCCCGGCCAAGGCTGCGGCCGGAAAGACGGCGCCGGGGCGTAAAGCGGGTGCGGCAAAGCCCGCTGCCAGGCCGGCCTCGAAGGCCGCGGCAGCGGTGAAGGCCCCACCGGCGGCAAAGCCGGCCGACGCCACCGCCAACCGATTGCCGAAAGCGCTGACGGCGCTGGCCGCCGGCTTGCCGGAAAAGCCGTGGCTCAAGAGCTATCCGAAAAACGTGCAGGCGGAGATCGGCGCCCTGCCCTACAGCTCGATCGGCGATTTCCTCGTCGCCGCCTGCAAGCAGTTTTCCGCGCAGCCGGCCTTCACCTGCATGGACAAGTCCATCAGCTACACCGATGTCGAGCGGCTGTCGGCGGCCTTCGGCGCCTACCTGCAATCGAAGGGCCTGCAGAAAGGCGCGCGCGTCGCGCTGATGATGCCCAACGTGCTGCAATATCCGGTGGCGATGATGGCGATCTTGCGAGCGGGTTATGTGGTGGTGAACATCAATCCGCTCTACACGCCGCGCGAGCTCGAACACCAGCTGAAGGATTCCGGGGCGCAAGCCATCGTCATCCTGGAGAACTTCGCCAACACCTTGCAGGCGGTGATCGCCAGGACCGCGGTCAAGCATGTGGTGGTCGCCGCGATGGGCGACATGCTTGGCGGGCTGAAGGGCACAATCGTCAATTTCGTCGTGCGCCGCGTGAAGAAGATGGTGCCGGCATGGTCGCTGCCCGGCCATGTCAAGTTCAATGCCGCCATGAAGGCCGGCGCCGGTATGGGCTTCAGGCCGGCCAAGGTGGCAGCCGACGATGTCGCCTTCCTGCAATATACGGGCGGCACCACGGGCGTCTCGAAGGGCGCCACGCTGCTGCACAGCAACGTGCTCGCCAACGTCGCGCAGAACGCGCAGTGGATGGAGGACGCCTACACGATCAAGCCGAAACCCGCGCATCCCAACTTCATCTGCGCGCTGCCGCTCTATCATATCTTCGCGCTGACGGTGAACGCGCTGATGGGCATGCAGCAGGGCGCCCGCAATGTGCTCATTCCCAATCCGCGCGACATCCCAGGCTTCGTCAAGGAATTGCAGAAATATCCGGTGCACATCTTTCCCGGCCTCAACACGCTGTTCAACGCGCTGCTCAACAATGAGGATTTCCGCAAGCTCGACTTCAAGCCGCTGGTGCTGACGCTGGGCGGCGGCATGGCGGTGCAGAAGGGCGTCGCCGAACGCTGGAAGGCGCTGACCGGATGTTCGGTCACCGAAGGCTACGGCCTCTCGGAAACCTCGCCGGTGGCCACCGCCAACAAGTTCACCGCCGGCGACTTCACCGGCACCATCGGCTTGCCGCTGCCCTCGACGGAGATCGCCATCCGCGACGAAGACGGCAACAATTTGCCGCTCGGCGAGGTCGGCGAAGTCTGCATCCGGGGGCCGCAAGTGATGGCGGGCTACTGGAACCGGCCGGATGAGACCGCCAAGGTGATGACCAAGGACGGCTACTTCAAATCCGGCGACATGGGCTTCATGGACGAGCGCGGCTACACCAAGATCGTCGACCGCAAGAAGGACATGATCCTGGTCTCGGGCTTCAACGTCTATCCCAACGAGCTCGAGGAAGTCGTGGCGATGCATCCGGGCGTGCTCGAAGTGGCGGCGATCGGCGTGCCGGACGAGCATTCGGGCGAGGTGCCGAAACTGTTCGTGGTCAGGAAGGATCCGGCGCTGACCGCCGAGGCACTGACCGCCTTTTGCCGCGAGAACCTGACCGGCTACAAGCGGCCCAGATACATCGAATTCCGCACCGAACTGCCGAAGACGCCGGTCGGCAAGATCCTGCGGCGAGCGCTGCGCGAATGATTGCAGCCGGCGGCGCGGATGCCGTAGATGCACCTTGCCGTCCTGACCCGGCAGAGTTCATCAGGACGAACATGCGCCTCGCCCCGGTGCCGTCGGTGCCTGAGATCCAGCTTTTTACACCGCACCCGGCCAGTGGCCTGAGACGGCTTACCGATACGCACCAAAGCGCTGACGACGATGACGACACGATCGAGGCGGACAACAATGGACCTGAGCCGCAGCCGCCTTACTGGGCTTACGTGTGGGCCGGCGGCGCGGTGCTTGCGCGCCATATACTGGATCATCCGCAAACGGTAGCCGGTCGCCGCGTGCTCGACCTTGGTGCCGGCTCCGGCCTTGTCGGCATCGCCGCAGCCAAGGCCGGTTCGCGCGAAGTGATCGCCGCCGAGATCGACCGTAACGGCGTTGCCGCGATCGGCCTCAATGCCGCGGCCAACGGCGTCGAGATCGCCATTGTCGACAAGGACATTACCACGGGTCCCCCGCCGGCGGTCGAGCTCGTGCTTGCCGGCGACGTGTTCTACGGCCCTGAGGTTGCTCTGCGGGTTATCCCGTTCCTCGACCGCTGCCTGGCGGCCGGCATCGAGGTGCTGGTCGGAGATCCCCGCCGCAACGACCTGCCGCTGTCCCGGCTGCGATTGCTCGCCGAATACAAGGTGCCGGATTTCGGCGACGCGAAGGGGGCTGCGACGAGGCTTAGCGGCGTCTTTTCGTTTGAGGAGGGAGCGCGCTGACGCCACAGAGCAAGCCTAAATTCTACTCATTGTGGACAAACATCGAGGGCAGAAAATAGATTCGACTAGCCGTTGGTCGGAGAAGTCGAGTGGCGTGGATTAAAGTTGTTCAACGTATCGGTTTCACAGTTTGCCCAAAATGCGAAAATCGGGGCTTCGATCTTCAGCCAGGCGAAGACATCGACAGCGCAAAGCGCCAAGATCAGGTGCGGCAAATGCGGGTACGTTTGTTCTGCTGATGAGTGGCCCATTGTGTCCGAAAACAAACCAGAAGCTCGATAGTTTCCATGGACTGCTCCCCCATCTCGGCCATTGGCAGAAAATCCCGAGGTGAATCGAGTTTGACCTAGCCTTTCCCGTCAGATCGTCTCCCTGACCCGCGCCGAGAGAAAATCCGGCAGGTCGGCGACCGAATCCAGAACCACATCGGCAATGCCGGCCAGCGATTCGCGGGTGCCGGTGCCGGAGAGCACGCCGACCGCCAGCCCGCAGCCGCCGGCACGTGCCATTTCGAGGTCGTGCCGGTTGTCGCCGACCATGGCGATTTCCGCCGGCTTGAGGCCGGTGAGATCGCTAAAGGCCTGGATGGTGTCGGGCGCCGGCTTCGGATTGGCCACCGCGTCGTAGCCATAGGCCGCGTCGAACAATTGAGCGACGCCGAGCGTGACCAGCGTCTTTTCCGCGCCGCTGGTCGAATCGTTGGTGGCGACGCCAAGCCGGTAGGATTTCCTGTGCAGTGCCGTCAGCGTATCGACGATGCCCGGCAGCGCCACGGCCATCGCCGAGCCTTGTACGGAGGTGATCTCGTTGAAGCGGGCAACCGCAAGCATCTGATCCTCGTTGGACAGGCGTGGGAACCACAATTCGACGACGTCGAGATTGGTGCCGGAGGCAAAGATGGAGTCCGGCTTGAAACGCTTGTTGGCGAAATCGAAGCCGGCAGCGGCCAGCAGCCTGTCGGCTTTCCAGCGATCGCCTTCCGACGCATCCATGGCCATGAAGTCGGCAACGCCGAGCCAGGTGGCGTTGAAGTCGACAAGCGTGCCGTCCTTGTCGAACAATATTCCCTTGATGTCTGCCAAGCTTTTCACTCCGAGCCACGCAAATGCTGGATGAATCCCACAAGGCCAGCGGTCGATGCATCCCGATTGGCGGCACTTTCCTTGCCCTCCACGACAGGCAACAGGCCGGTGGCCAGTTCCTTGCCGAGTTCGACGCCCCACTGATCGAAGGAGTTGATGTTGAACAGCGTGCCCTCGACGAAGACGCGGTGCTCGTAGAGCGCGATCAGCCGGCCGAAGGTGCGCGGGTCGAGCTTTCTGTAGAGGATGGTGACCGAGGGACGGTTACCCGAGAAGACGCGGTGCGGCGCGATCTTGTCGACCTCGGCCGGCTTCATGCCCTTGGCCAGCATCTGGGCGCGCGCCTCGTCCAGCGTGCGGCCCTTCATCAGCGCTTCCGACTGCGCCAGGCAGTTGGCGAGCAGCAGATCATGCTGGTGCTTGAGATCGGGCTCGTGGCCGACGGCCGCGGCAAGGAATTCGACCGGGATGAAATCGGTGCCCTGGTGCAGCAGCTGGAAGAAGGCATGCTGGCCGTTGGTGCCGGGCTCACCCCAGACCAGCGGTCCGGTCGGCGTCGTCACCGCCGTGCCTTCGAGGGTGACGCTCTTGCCGTTCGATTCCATGTCAAGCTGCTGCAAATAGGCCGGCAGCCTGGACAGGCGCTGGTCGTAAGGGATGACGGCGCGCGCCGGGTAACCGCAGATCACGCGATGCCACCAGCCGACCAGTCCCAGCAGCGCCGGCAGGTTCTCCTGCACCGGCGCGGTGCGGAAATGCTCGTCCATCTCATGCGCGCCATCAAGGAAGGCGCGAAAATTCCGCGGGCCGACAGCGATCATCACCGGCAGGCCGATGGCACCCCAGAGCGAATAGCGGCCACCGACCCAGTCCCAGAAGCCGAAGACGCGATCGGGCGCGATGCCGAACTTGGCCACCAGGTCGAGCGCGGTCGAGACGGCGGCGAAATGCTTGCCGACCGCTTCCTTGCCGAGCGCCTTCTCCACCCAGTCGCGCGCCGTCTGCGCATTGGTCATCGTCTCGACGGTGGTGAAGGTCTTGGAAGCGATGATGAAAAGCGTGGTCTCGGCGGAGAGGCCCTTCAGCGTGTCGTGGATATGGGCGCCGTCTATGTTGGAGACGTAATGCGCGCGCGGCCCGTCATGATAGGGCGCCAGTGCCAGCGTCGCCATGGCCGGGCCGAGATCGGAACCGCCGATGCCGATGTTGACGATGTCGGTGATCTTCTTGCCGGTGGCGCCGGCCGCCTTGCCCGAGCGCACGGCATCGGCAAAGGCGCCCATGGCGTCGAGCACGGCGATGACGTCCGCCTTGACGTCCTGGCCATCGACGGTGACGCCCTTGCCGGTCAGGTTGCGCAGCGCCGTGTGCAGCACGGCACGGTCCTCGGTGACGTTGATCTTCTTGCCCGCGAACATGGCGGCGCGGCGGCCTTCGAGATCGGCGGCCTGCGCGAGCTTTTCCAGCTGCTCCATGGTGGTCGCGTCGACCGCGCACTTCGACCAGTCGAGCAGCAGATCGCCGTCGGTGGCGGAGAATTCCACGAACCGCTTGGGATCGGCGGCGAAGGTCTGGCGCATGCTGGCGGGCGCCGCCGCGCGGTGGTCGCGCAAGGCGGCGAGCTGTTTTTGAAAGGACGATTGATCCACTGCCAAACTCCGAGACCTCGAGCCATCATTACGGACCGGATGTTTCCGGCGCGTGTCGTCGCGACAATCTATCGGGCCGAACTCCACCCGTATCAATGCGCAGCGATGACGCACACCCACACGCCGCCATGACGCACGATGTCATCGCCGGGATGAAGCGCCGCGTCACCCCACGATGCCGCAACGCGGCATCAAAAGGACGTGAAGGATCACTGGCATAAATCCCAACGATCAGAAAAATTGATTGGCGCAACCCCTTGTGCCACGGTTACGTTCGGCTGGTCCAGCCAAACGAAAAAGGCTGGCCATCGAGGAAATCTCCCATGCCACAGCGAAACGACACGGCGATATGGTCCGGCCTGTTCCGGATTTCGGCCGAATCCGGCCAAACCCTGCAGGCGCAGATCCGCCAGGCCATCGTAGCCGCCATTCTCGACCGCCAGATCGCCGCTTCGATGCCGCTCCCTTCCTGCCGCATCCTGGCCGAAAAACTCGGCGTCGCGCGCGGAACCGTGGTGCTGGCGTTCCAGCAGCTCGTCGACCAGGGTTTCCTGGTGGCGCGCGAGCGGCGTGGCCATTTCGTCAATCCCGATGTGCTGGCGACACCGGCCAAGCCGCACCAGAAGGCGCCCGACCAGGCCAATGAGATCGACTGGAAGGCACGCCGCAAGATCGCCGCAAGCGACATGCCGCCGCCGGCCAAGCACGAGAACTGGATCAAGTCGTCCTATCCTTTCGTCTACGGGCAGTTCGACCCGGCGCTGTTCCCGACCGCTGAATGGCGCGAGTGCAACCGCATGGCGCTTGCCGTGCTGGAAATCCGCAACTGGGCATCCGATATGGTCGACCGTGACGATCCGCTGCTGATCGAGCAGATCCAGGCGCGGCTCCTGCCCCGGCGCGGCATCTTCGCCAATCCCGACGAGATCATCGTCACGCTGGGCGCCCAGAACGCGCTCTACATGCTGGCGACGCTGCTGATGTCCAAGGGCTCCAAGGTGGCGATGGAGGACCCCGGTTACCCCGACGCGCGCTCGATCTTCCGCCTTGCGGGCGCAGAGATACAGCCGGTGCCGGTCGACCAGTCCGGCATCGTAACTGCTTCTATTCCCAATGATTCCGGCTTCGTCTTCGTCACGCCCAGCCATCATTGCCCGACCATGGTGCCGTTGTCGGCGGAACGGCGGCAGGATCTTCTGGCGCGCGCCAACCGCTACAACCAGATCATCATCGAGGACGGCTATGACAGCCAGCTTCTCGACGAGGCACCGCAGCAAGCGCTGAAGAGCCTCGATCGTTCCGGCCGCGTGGTCTATGTCGGCTCGATGTCCAAGACGCTGGCTCCCGGCCTGCGGCTCGGCTACATCGTGGCGTCTGCCGGACTGATCGCGGAGCTCCGGGCGCTGCGCCGCTTCATGCTGCGTCATCCGCCGGCCAACAATCAGCGCGCCGTCGCACTGTTCCTGTCGCTCGGCCACCACGAGGCGCTGGTGCGGCGGCTGTCGTCAGCCTTCGACGAGCGGCGCAAGCGGCTGGTCCATGCGATTTCCGCCTTCCTGCCGGAATGGCGCTCGACCGATTCGGCCGGCGGTACGTCGCTGTGGCTCGAAGGGCCGCGCGGCACCGATTCGCGCGGGCTTGCCGAGGCAGCGGCCTCGCGCAGCGTCATCATCGAGCCAGGCGACCGCTTCTTCGATCGCACTGAAAAGCCTTCGCGTTTCATGCGGCTGGGCATCTCGTCGATCGCGCTACAGCACATCGAGCCAGGCATCCGCGAACTGGCCACGGCCGCCGGACGCAGACCCGCGGCCGCCTGATCCATCATCGACCTCTCGTGACCGGAGCCGCTCGCAGCGGCTCCGGTATTTTAGTTCTGGCACATGGAACTGAGCCAGCTGGCCCATAGGATGGGCCAGTGCCGGCGGCATAGTCGGCGTCATCAGGGGAAGAAGCAGGCCGATGGTGGACCAACCGCCACGAGTTCCTGCCGACGAAGTTGGAGTGCTTCCATGCCAGTGGCTGTCGAACAGCAGGACACGCCGGCGAACCGTCGTCCACAACGCTCCGGTCTTCGCGAAACAGGACATGCCATGCGATCATCTCCCCTGGTGGAGGATGCCAGACCACAGCACAAGGCCATCGAGGGCGGCGGCTACGGGCCGCTTCGCGGGGATGACCGCGAGCGTATCCACGAAGGCGTGCTGACGCTTCTGGAGACAGTGGGTTTCGCCAACGCCATTCCTTCCTGCATAAAGGTGCTGACCAAGGTGGGGGCGATCCATGGCGACGATGGCCGGGTCCGCTTTCCGCGCGCGCTCGTGCTCGACACCATCAAGCGGGCGGCACGACATTTCACGCTTCATGGCCAGGACCCCAGGCACGACATGGTGGTCCAGGGCAAGCGCGTGCACTACGGCACGGCAGGCATCGCCGTGCACCTGGTGGATCTGGAGAAGCGTGAGTACCGCGAATCCAAGCTGCAGGATATTTATGATGCCGCCCGCATCGTCGACGGGCTGGACAACATTCATTTCTTCCAGCGGCCGATGGTGGCGCGCGACATCGCCGATCCGCTCGAGATGGATTTCAACACGCTTTATGCCTGTGTGATGGGAACATCGAAGCACGTCGGAACATCCTTCACGGTGCGTGAGAACGTGAAGCCTGCACTTGAAATGCTGTACGCCATCGCCGGAGGCGAGGAGAATTTCCGCGCCCGGCCATTCGTTTCCAACTCCAATTCATTCGTCGTGCCGCCGATGAGGTTCGCCGAGGATGCCTGCGGCGTGCTCGAGGCCTGCGTCGAAGGCGGCATCCCGATCCTGCTGCTGTCGACCGGCCAGTCGGGCACGACGGCACCCGCCGCGATGGCCGGCGCCGTCGTGCAGGCAGTGGCCGAAGTGCTGGCCGGCCTGGTCTATGTCAACGCGCTCAAGCCCGGCCATCCGGCGATCTTCGGCGCATGGCCGTTCATGTCCGACCTGCGCACCGGCGCCATGGCCGGCGGGTCGGCCGAGCAGTCGGTGGCAACGGCGGCCTGTGCCCAGATGGCGCAATTCTACGACCTGCCCGGTGGCTCCGCCGCCGGCATGACGGATTCGAAATTGCCCGATATTCAGTCCGGCTACGAAAAGGGCATCACCAATGTGATGGCCGGCCTCTCCGGCCTCAACCTCGTCTATGAGGCGGCCGGCATGCATGCCTCGCTGCTCGGCTTCTGCCTGGAGAGCCTGGTCATCGACAACGACATGCTCGGTCATTGCCTGGGCTGCGCGCGTGGCATCGACGTGACTGACGAGGCCCTGTCGATCGACAGCATCGCGGAGGTCTGCCTCAAGGGTCCAGGCCACTATCTCGACAACGAACAAACGCTCAAGCTGATGCAGACCGAGCACTTCTATCCTGCCCTCGGCGATCGTTCCTCGCCGAAGGAATGGAACGAAAAAGGCCGGCCTGATATATTGCTGCGTGCGATCACCGAGAAGAAGCGCATTCTTGCCGAACGATTTCCGCGCCATGTGCCAAAACAGGTCGACGACAGATTGCGTGCCCGTTTCGGCAACCTGATCCACCTGCCGCGCACGCATATGGGCGGCTGACCGGAGACAAGTCTCGTGCAGCCATACAGCCATACACGACCAACCATCGGGCAGAACGACAAATGAGTGTGCATCCTATCCAGCAAGCCCCCACCGACGGCGACGCGATCGATCGGCTGGTGGCATCTCATCGGCCAGGCCACGGCCTGGTGCGTGCCTTCTATCATGACCCGGCGATCTTCGAGCGCGACATGGAACGGGTCTTTCGCCGCCACTGGCATTGCCTGGCCCACGCCAGCGTTATCCCGAACCCCGGCGATTTCGAGCTGTTCAAACTGGGCGACGAGGCGGTCATCCTGACACGCGGCATGGATGGCACCGTGCATGCCATGCTCAACGTCTGTCGCCACCGCGGCGCCGAGGTCTGCACCAAGCAGAAGGGCAACGCGAAGATGTTCGTGTGCCCCTACCACGCCTGGGCCTATTCCAATGACGGATCGTTGCGCGCTGCCCGCCTGATGCCAAAGGATTTCGACCGCACGGCGCACGGGCTGAAGAAGCTTCATGTCCGCGTCGCATCCGGTCTGGTCTTCATTTCCTTCGCCGAGACGCCGCTCGATTTCGATCCGATCGAACAGTCGCTGCGAACGAGCTGCGGCCAGTATGGCTGGGGCGACGCCAAGGTTGCGTATCGTCAGTCCTATCCGCTCGACGCCAACTGGAAGCTCGCCGTCGAGAACTATGTCGAATGTTACCATTGCGGGCCGGCGCATCCGGAATATTCGCAGACGCATGCGCTGGAAAAGCCGGCAGAAATGATCGAGCAGCTCAATGCGGCGATGGAGCAACGCACCTGCGCGCTCGGCATCGAGATCGGCAGCGCCAACCGCTGGCAGAACTCGGCGGCCGGCCAGGAAGCAATCCACACCTTCCGCTATGCGCTCTATGACGGCGTTTCGAGCGGCAGCCAGGATGGATCGCCGGTGGCCCCGCTGATGGGACGCTTCTCCGACTATGACGGTGGCGTCACTTCCATCCATCTCGGCGGCACGACCTTCCTCGTATGCTATCCCGATCACGGCATGATCTACCGCTTCATCCCGAAAACGGCTGGCACCTGCGAGATGGAGCTGATCTGGCTGGTGCGCGGCGACGCGGTCGAGGGCCAGGATTACGATCTGGAGAAGCTGACCTGGCTGTGGAAGATCACCACCGAAGAGGACAAGAAGATCATCGAGCACACCGCGCGCGGCGTGCGCTCGCACTATTTCGTGCCCGGACCTATCGCGCCGATGGAATACAACGAACTGCGCTACATCGGCTGGTATCTCGAGGAGATCAGCCGGGCCTGAACGGCTCGGCTGCCTTAGAGCATTCACCGTTTCACGGAAACGGCGATCTGCTCTAACTCTTTGTTTTGACGCAATTCTAGACGGAAAACCGCTCACACTTTTCCTAGAATTGCTCTAGGAGAATCAGGCAGATCTTGCCTTTCGCGTCATTCCGCGCTGAGCCCGTATCGGTCGACGACTTCGGGGTTGATGAGCTTGGCATGCAGCGTCATCAGCACGATCTGCGCGTCGAGGCTGTCACCGGCTTCAAGCGCCGCCTCGATGCGGCGCTCGGCTCCCAGCGTCCGCTCATGGCCATTGGCTTGCTCGAAGGTTTCGGGACCCGCGATGCAATAGCTGCATAATTGTGCCACCGACGCATAGGTGCCCGGTGGCGGCTCGTCGGGCCAGCGATCCTTCATGAGATTGACGAGGGTAAGCTTCACGCCCTCCGGCACAAGGGCTGGATGCAGATCGGCGCCGCGCAATGCATCGTCGAGCTGCCTCAAGTCGCCCGAACGGCCGAACACTCCGAGGAAGCCGAGGGAAGATCGCCGTCCGGCCATGATGTTTCCTTCCATTTCCAGCCCACTTAGGTGGTGGGCAAGCGGATTGCAAAGGCGGTGCTGTCTAACCAGCCGCCGCCAGCAAGATCCCTGCAAGGGCGGATAGCGCGAGTGTCGGCAGCATGCCGACTTTCAGCTTCAGGATGGCGACCATGGCGGCCACGGAAAGCAAGGCCGCGCGCCAGTCGATCGACGAAGGCACCGGCACGTTCATGCCAAGGCCCGTTGCGTGCACCTCACGGAAGATGACGTGCAAGGCAAACCATAGGGCCAGATTCATAATTACCCCGACAACGGCGGCGGTGATCGCGCCCAGTGCGGCCGACAGTGCCTTGTTGCCGCGCAAGGCCTCGATGTAGGGCGCACCGAGGAATATCCAGAAGAAGCAAGGCGTGAACGTCACCCACAGAGTGAGCAAAGCCCCCAGCGATCCGGCAACCAACGGGTCCAGCGAGCCGGAATGGCGGAACGCGGCGATGAAGCCGACGAACTGCAGCACCAGGATGAGCGGCCCTGGCGTGGTTTCGGCGAGCCCAAGGCCATCGACCATTTCACCCGGCACCAGCCAGCCGAAGGACTGGACGGCTGCCTGTGCGACATAAGCGAGGACCGCATAGGCGCCACCGAAGGTGACGACAGCCATGAGACTGAAGAACCGGCCTATCTCGGTCCAGACGCTTGCAGAGCCGGTGAACCACCAGATCAAAAGAACAGGCCCGAGCCAGAGCGGCAGCCAGATCGCGACGGTGCGCGGTGCATGCCATCTGGTCGGTTTGACATGGGCCAGTTCGCCACGCTCGAACATCAGGTCGACCGCTCCCTTGAAGTCGGCAACATCGTCCTTGCCATGGGCCGAGCCGAAAAACAGGGCGGGAGCAATGCGATCCCCCAGCCATCCCGTCAGGCCGGCTAGCAGGACGATGAGCGGAAAGGGCACATTCAACGCATAGATGGCGATGAACGCCGCGACCGCGATCGACACCATGACCCGGTTCTTGAGGGCACGCCGGCTGATCCGGACCACCGCCTCGACGACAATGGCAAGCACAGCCGCCTTGACCCCGAAAAACAGCGCCGCGACAAGCGGCACGTCGCCATAGAGGACGTAGAGGCTGCTCAAGGCGAGCATGACGAGCGCGCCCGGCAAGACGAACAGGATGCCGGCGACAAGGCCGCCGGCCGTCCTGTGCAGCAGCCAACCGATGTAGATGGCGAGTTGCTGGGCTTCCGGGCCAGGCAGCAGCATGCAGTAGTTCAGCGCGTGCAGGAAACGCCGCTCACCGATCCAGCGCCGCTCCTCGACCAGTTCCTTGTGCATCAGCGCGATCTGCCCGGCCGGACCGCCAAAGCTGAGCAATCCGATTTTCGCCCAGACCTTCACGGCCTCGGTGAAGGTCGGTGCAGCCGGCACCGGGACGGTTCCCGCCTTATTGTCCGGGACAAGAGCGGTCACGACGGCTTACCCGCAGCCGGCCAGTTGTGCGTTTCTTCGGTGGCGTCGCGACACCAGCGGAAGAACGCGTCGTAGAGCAGCATGCCTGCTTCCAGTTGTTCCAGATCGTCGCGGTACATACGCGACAGACCAAGCGAGGCAGCCAGAAAGCCGGCCGCCTGAGGCACCAGGTCAAGGCTTGCAGTGTCGGCCGCCCGCACGATTGCAGCGAGGCGATCGAGCGCCGCGGATTCCAGCCCGAACTCCTCGATCATCGTGTCGAAGGTGCAGCGCTCGCCGCGATGGCTCCAAAACACATTGTCGATGTCGAACGGCACGGCCTGAAAGCGGTCGGCAACAGCCAACACTTCAGCGGGTTCGACGAACAGGAACACCGCGTCGGGGTCGACGAAACGCCGGATCAGCCACGGGCAAGCGATGCGGTCGACCTTCGGGCGCGATCGCGTCACCCAGACGTTGGCGCCCTTTTCATTGCGTGGCGACATCTTGGCGGTGCGGGCCAAAAGCCCTCCGGCATCGCGCCAGGCCTCAAACCCGCCTTCGAGAGATTCAGCTGATATCCCCTCATGGCGCAGCCATGCGGCCACGCCTTGCGAGAGCTTTTGCCCCCTCTGGCAAACGACGGCCACCGGCTTGCCGGCGAACGTGGCCGCCCAGGTTGAAACGGTTTTGAAATCGCGACGGCACGACGCCGGCAACAGCCGCGGATCGGCGTCGAAATCTTCATCTATGCGAACATCGACAACGACTGGGGCGCCCGGCAGACCTATGAGCCGGGACAATTGCGGTACGGTGATAGCGGTTGTTGACGGCATGGCGTCCACCTCCTGAAAAGAGAAGCTTGGACGCGAACGTTGGGCTGACGCCTCACGGGGTCGTCGCGATGCACCCCTTGTCATGATGGTGGATTTGTTGGGCGCGCTTGTCAAGGACGGTGGCCGTTCTCGACCTACCCGGCCGCGATGCAACACGCTGACCGGAAAACCGACGGCGGCCTGATTTGATCAAGCCGCCATCCGTCGATCCAGAATCAATGATTGTCCCTGGGGACACCGCTGGTGTGCGCGACATCCTGGTATTTCACCGCCGGCTTCAGCACCATTCCCTCCGAAAACTGCGCGACCATACCGCGCTGGATCTCCTGCCAGGGCGTCTGGTGCTCGGGATAGTGGAAGCCGCCATTGTTCTGCAGTTCGGCGCGGCGCCGGGTGATCTCGTCGTCGGTGACGAGGATGTCGGCCGTGCCCTTGCGCAAGTCGATGCGGACCCGGTCGCCCGTCTTGAGCAGCGCCAGTCCGCCGCCGATCGCCGCTTCCGGCGAGGCGTTGAGGATCGACGGCGAACCCGACGTGCCCGACTGGCGGCCGTCCCCGATGCAGGCGAGCGCGTGGATGCCCTTCTTGATGAGATAGGCCGGCGGCTGCATGTTGACGACCTCGGCACCGCCGGGATAGCCGACCGGGCCGGCGCCGCGCATGAACAGGATGGTGTGTTCGTCGATGCCTTGCGCCGGGTCGTCGATGCGGGCGTGGTAATCCTCCGGCCCGTCGAAAACCATGGCGTTGCCTTCGAAAGCCTCGGGATCCCTAGGATTGGACAGATAGCGCTCGCGAAACTCGGGCGAGATGCCGCTGGTCTTCATGATCGCCGAATCGAACAGATTGCCCCTGAGGTTGATGAAGCCGGCATTGGCCTTCAGCGGCTTGGCGACAGAGCGGATGACGTCGGGGTTTTCGTTGGCGACGCCCTCGCTATTCTCGCCGATCGACTTGCCGTTGACGGTGCGTGCGCCGGGATGCGGCAACAGGTCGCCCTTCATCAGTTCGGCAATGACCGCCGGCACGCCGCCGGCATGATGGTAGTCCTCGCCAAGATATTCGCCCGTCGGCTGCAAATTGACCAGCAGCGGCACATTGAGGCCGACCGTCTGCCAGTCGTCATTGTCGAGCTTGACACCAAGGTGGCGGGCGATGGCATTGAGGTGGATCGGCGCGTTGGTCGAGCCGCCAATGGCCGAATTGACGACGATGGCGTTCTCGAAAGCCTCTCTCGTCATGATGTCGGACGGCTTCAGATCCTCATGCACCATCTCGACGATGCGTTTTCCGGTCTCATAGGAAATCTGGCCACGCTCGCGGTAGGGCGCGGGAATGGCGGCCGAGCCCGGCAACTGCATGCCAAGCGCCTCGGCCAGCGAGTTCATCGTGGTGGCGGTGCCCATGGTGTTGCAATAGCCGGTGGACGGCGCCGACGAGGCGACGATGTCCATGAACTCGTCATAATCGATCTCGCCGGCCGACAGGCGCTGGCGTGATTCCCAGACGATGGTACCGGAGCCGGTGCGCTTGCCCTTGTGCCAGCCATTGAGCATCGGCCCGACCGACAGCGCGATCGCCGGAATGTTGACGGTGGCCGCTGCCATCAGCAGCGCCGGCGTCGTCTTGTCGCAACCGATGGTCAGCACGACGCCATCGAGCGGGTAGCCGTAAAGCACCTCGACCAGGCTGAGATAGGCAAGGTTGCGGTCGAGCGCTGCGGTCGGGCGCTTGCCGGTCTCCTGGATCGGATGGCAGGGGAACTCGAACGGAATACCGCCCATCGAGACGATGCCTTCGCGCACACGCTTGGCCAGTTCGATATGATGACGGTTGCAGGGCGACAGATCCGAGCCGGTCTGGGCGATGCCGATCAGCGGCTTGCCGGACATCAGTTCGGCGCGCGTCAGGCCGTAATTGAGATAGCGCTCGAGATAGAGAGCCGTCATGCCCGGATTGTCGGGATTGTCGAACCACTCCTGCGAGCGAAATTTTTTCTTATGGGTGGGGGCGCCTGCCATCATGGTCTCCGTATTTGTAAGACAAATCGATATGGCAACGCGCGGGAGCAGGCAAGAGGGCGTGCGGTCGCAACCGGACTTTGGTGCGATAGACACGCACCAAGCCGTGCGTTACGGGTTCGGACAGTCTTGTCCGGGAGGTTTTCATGGCTTTGGTGATCGAAGGCGAGGAGCGCATTGCCGCACCGCTGCAAAAAGTGTGGGAAGCGCTGAACGATCCCGAGGTCTTGAAGGCGACCATTCCCGGTTGCCAGAGCCTGGAGATGAAGTCGCCGACCGAGATGGCGGCAACCGTGGTGGTGAAGATCGGACCGATCAAGGCGACGTTCAACGGCGAAGTGACGCTGAAGAACCTGAAGCCGCCGCACTCCTACACCATCCAGGGCGAAGGCAAGGGCGGCATTGCAGGCTTCGCCAAGGGTGGCGCCGACGTGACGCTGACGGCAGATGGACCCGACGCCACGATATTGAACTACGCGGCCAAGGCCGATGTCGGCGGCAAGATCGCCCAACTCGGCAGCCGGCTGATCGAATCGACCTCGAAGAAACTGGCCGGACAGTTTTTTTCCAGCTTCGGCGAGAAGGTCGGCGCGGCCTAGGCTGCAGAGCGGCGGCTACCGAACAAGCTACTCGAAAACAATACTCGGCACCGCCGCTGCCGCAGCACCACGCTCTTCGTTAACCCGGTCCCAGACCTTCGAGGCGATGTCGCGGTAGATTTTCGCCTCGGCGCCGTCGGGCTTGGAGACGACAACCGGCGTGCCGGCATCCGAGCTTTCGCGAATGCCCATCTCGAGTGGCACCTCGCCGAGGAAGGTGACGCCAAGGCGCTCGGCCTCTCGCCGCGCCCCGCCATGACCGACGATGTCGTAGCGCTTGCCGGTGTCCGGGGCGATGAAATAGCTCATGTTCTCGACGATGCCGAGCAGCGGCACGTCGACCTTCTTGAACATGTTGAGGCCTTTTCGCGCGTCGATCAGGGCCAGGTCCTGCGGCGTCGAGACGATGACGGCGCCAGCCAGCGGCACCTGTTGGGCCATGGTCAGTTGCGCGTCGCCGGTGCCGGGCGGCATGTCGACGACGAGCACGTCGAGCCGACCCCATTCGACTTCACGCAGCATCTGCGTCAGTGCCGACATCACCATCGGGCCACGCCAGATCATCGGCGTTTCCTCGTCGACGAGGAAACCCATCGACATCACCTTCAGGCCGTAATTCTCCATCGGTTTCAGGATCTTGCCGTCGACGGTCTGCGGCCGGCCGTGGATGTTGAGCAGCCTTGGCATGGACGGGCCGTAGATGTCGGCATCGAGCACGCCGACGCGCAGGCCGTTGGCGGCGAGGCCGAGCGCGATGTTGACGGCGGTGGTCGACTTGCCGACGCCGCCTTTGCCGGAAGCAACGGCAATGATCGCTTCGATACCGGGCACGCCACGTTTGCCCGAAC
>NZ_RZRW01000351.1:0-6163 GCF_003998745.1 Mesorhizobium sp. M7A.F.Ca.US.014.04.1.1
ATCCTGCGGGCCGGCCAGGCGCTGGACGTCCGTCCGCATCCGCATATCGGACTGTCGACGGTCACCTATCTGTTCGACGGCAAGATCCGGCACCGCGACTCCCTCGGCACCGAAATGGTCATTCAGCCCGGCGACGTGAATTTGATGACCGCCGGCCGCGGCATCGTCCATTCGGAGCGTACGCCGGAGGAACTGCGTGGCGCGCCGATGTCGGTATCCGGCCTGCAGACATGGCTGGCGCTGCCGGACGACAAGGAAGAGGTGGCTCCTGTGTTCGAGAACACAGGAGCGCTCAGGCTTCCCGAGATTGATGCCGAAGGCGTCAACGGGCGCCTCATCATCGGCGATTTCCAAGGATTACGGTCCCCGGTCAGGGCCGATTCGGAGACGCTCTACGCCGACCTGCGCCTGGCGCCCGGCGCCAGCGTGAAAATCCCTGCCGATGCGGAAGAGCGCGCCATTTACACGCTGGAAGGCGAGGTCTCGATTTCGGGCGATGTGTTCCCAGCCGAACGGCTGCTGGTCTTCCGTCCCGGTGACGAGATCGTCGTGTCGTCGCAGACCGGGGCGCATTTCATGCTGTTCGGCGGCGCCTCTCTTGGTTCGAAGCGTTACATCTGGTGGAATTTCGTCTCGTCGTCGAAAGAGCGTATCGAACAGGCGAAAGAGGAATGGAAGACAGGCCGCTTCGACATCGTTCCAGGAGACGAGGAAGAGTTCATTCCGCTGCCGGAAAGCTGATGCCTGTCGCCCAAAGTGGCCCGGTTTTGGGGAAACGACCTGCATAGAAGCAAAAGACCACAGTCTGATCCGCGTCACTGACACGCATTTACTTTCGCCGGCCGGCGGCCTATTTCGCCCATCAACCGAAAGCCTGAGCACCGTGAACGCAACGCCGCATACGCCGCTTCTCGACAAGGCCCGCATCCCGGCCGACCTGCGCATGCTTGCCGAGAGTGAGCTGCCGCAACTGGCGTCCGAGCTTCGCGCCGAGCTGGTCGACGCGGTATCCCGCACGGGTGGTCATCTGGGCGCCGGCCTTGGCGTGGTCGAGCTGACAGTGGCGCTGCACTATGTCTTCAACACCCCCGATGATCGGCTGATCTGGGATGTCGGCCACCAGGCCTATCCGCACAAGATCCTGACCGGCCGCCGCGACCGTATCCGCACGCTGCGCCAGGAAGGCGGCCTGTCCGGCTTCACCCGCCGCGCCGAGAGCGAGTACGATCCCTTCGGCGCTGCCCACTCCTCGACATCGATATCGGCCGGCCTCGGCATGGCCGCGGCCCGCGATCTCTCCGGCGGCCGCAACAATGTCATCGCCGTCATCGGCGACGGCGCCATGTCTGCCGGCATGGCCTACGAGGCGATGAACAATGCCGGCGCGCTCGATGCACGGCTGATCGTCATTCTCAACGACAACGACATGTCGATCGCGCCGCCAACCGGCGCCATGAGCGCCTATCTGGCGCGGCTGGCCTCCGGCAAGGCCTATATCGGCCTGCGCGATTTCGGCAAAAAACTGACATCTTATCTCGGCAAGCGGGCGGATCGTGCGATCACAAGGGCGGTCGAGCATGCACGCGGCTACGTCACCGGCGGCACGCTGTTCGAGGAACTCGGCTTCTATCACATCGGCCCGATCGACGGCCACAATCTGGAGCATCTGATCCCGGTCCTGAAAAATGTCCGAGACAATGGCGAAGGCCCGGTGCTCATCCATGTCGTCACCCAGAAGGGCAAGGGCTATGCGCCGGCGGAAGCCGCCGCCGACAAATATCACGGCGTCAACAAGTTCGACGTCATCACCGGCGCGCAGGCCAAGGCGCCGGCCAACGCACCGGCCTACACCAAGGTGTTCGCCGAAAGCCTGGTCCAGGAGGGCCGCGAGGACGACCGCATCGTCGCCGTCACCGCAGCCATGCCGAGCGGTACCGGCCTCGACCTGTTCGGCGAAGCGTTCCCGTCGAGGACCTTCGATGTCGGCATCGCCGAACAGCACGCGGTGACCTTCGCCGCCGGCCTCGCCACCGAAGGCTACAAGCCGTTCGCGGCCATCTATTCCACCTTCCTGCAGCGCGCCTACGACCAGGTCGTCCACGACGTCGCCATCCAGAAATTACCGGTGCGCTTTCCCATCGACCGCGCCGGCTTCGTCGGCGCCGATGGCGCCACCCATTGCGGCGCCTTCGACACCACCTTCCTGGCGACACTGCCGGGCTTCGTGGTGATGGCGGCGGCCGACGAGGCGGAGCTGCGCCACATGGTACGCACCGCGGCAAGCTATGATGACGGCCCGATCGCCTTTCGCTATCCGCGCGGCAATGGCGTTGGCGTCGACATGCCGGAGCGTGGCTCCGTGCTCGAAGTCGGCAAGGGCCGCATCGTCAGGGAGGGCACCAAGGTAGCATTGCTGTCCTTCGGCACACGGCTGCAGGATTGCCTGATCGCCGCCGAGGAGCTAGGGGCTGCCGGGCTCTCCACCACGGTCGCCGACGCCCGTTTCGCCAAGCCGCTCGACGAGGATCTGATCCGGCGGCTGGCCCGCTCGCATGAGGTTCTGGTGACGGTGGAGGAGGGCGCCGTCGGCGGCTTCGCCAGCCATGTGCTGCAGTTCCTCGCCCATGAAGGCCTGCTGGAAAGCGGCCTGAAGGTGCGCCCGCTGGTGCTGCCCGACGTGTTTACCGACCACGCCAAGCCGGAAAAGATGTATGCCGATGCCGGGCTCGATGCTGCCGGCATCGTGCGCACCGTGTTCGTCGCGCTCGGGCATACGGTTCGCGCCCAGCGCGCCTGAATCAAAGTCTCAGTGACTTGAATCAGTTTGCCGGCCAACGTTCTTAACGCGTTGTTTACGCTGCCGTTTGGCGCTTTGCTTACCGTGTCTCTTGGCCGTTTTTCAACGGCGCCCTGCTAGATCGTGATCAGGCAGGGAGACAGCAACAATGAAAACGCTTCTGTGCGGCGCAGCGCTTTGCGCCGTCATCGTCGCGCCGGCCACAGCCGAAACGCGCTATGATCGCAGCCTCGAAAAGGCGGCCATGGGCATCGTCGCCGGCAAGATGGGCGACATCCGCGGCGGCTTTTCCTTCAAGCAGGTGCCGCAACTGGTGGTTCTGCCGGCCCCCGTTCCCGCACCTGCGGTTGCCATCGAGCCTTCACGCGAGCAAGCGTCGGGAGGGCGTGCGGATGGGTTGTCTCCGGCCGTCGAGCGCCCGGTTTCGCGAAGCGTATTCTGAGCTAGAGACCAGCAAGCCCTGATCGGGATTGCCCGATCGTTTCATCGTGCTTTGCCGCTGTGCGGGTGATCTAAAGGCGTCGGCACTGCTACTCCGCCGCCACCAGCTCCGCTTGTTGCGCCGGTTTCTCGGGGCGCCAGGATTGCGCCGCGTGGCGGGCGCGGTCTGCCAGGGCGGCAAGGCGTCCGCGCAGGTTTCGTCCACCCACCACTGACGACAAGATCACCGAATGCGTCGCAAAGCGGCGCTTGAAATCCTCGCCGCCGCAGAGAAAATCGATCGTGGTCAAGCCCCTGTCGAACGACCACTGGATGTAATCCATCATCAAGACCATGCCCGGCGAGGCCCGTTCGAAGGCCGGATCATAGGTGGTGACGAAAGCCATCATGGTTCCATGCTGCTCGAAATTGATCGATATGGCGATGATCTCGTCTTCGCGTTCGAGCACGAAGATGCGCAGCAACCCAAGCCCGGCCAGAACGGAGATCAGTGCCGGCAGCGCGGGGGAACCTTCGTCGAACAGGTCCGAAACGCGGCCGTGTTTTGCGAGCCATAGCCGTTTCAGCGCGGCGACGCGTTCCAGCACCGGCTCGCGGGCTTCGTGCGCATCCATCAGGCGGAAACGCAGCGCGCCGCCTTCCTCCATGAATTTGTAACCACGGCGATAGTTTTGCCGGGTTTTCTTCGACTGGCTTTCAAACCATTGTGCGCCGCGTTGTCCGGCGCTGGAAACTCGGTAGCTGACCTCGCTGCGGTGGCTCGGCTGCAAGATGCTGCCCTGGCCTGGGGCGGCGGGACCAAGCAGGGTCCGGAATCGAGCATCGGGCAACAGCCGATTGAGATACGCAAGATCGAAGCCGCTATCGTCGAGGATATGTTGCCAGAGTTGCGGCAGGATCTGTGGCTCTGCATCGGGAGCAAGCAGGACATCGCCATAGTCGCAGTGATCCTTCGCCGCCCATTCCAGCATACGGATGCCCGAGCGCCAGAAGGTCGCGAGCGCAATGACCGCCTCGAGGCGCTCGCCGCTCCAGACCAGGCCGATCCTGAGGCCGCGGCGGTCCTGATGCGGTGTGGTGTGCCACCAGGCCGAGATCCAGTCGGGATGCTGGAAAACGAGGCCGCCGGCGCGTTGCCAGAGCGCTGCCCAGGCGGGCGCGATTTCTGCCAGTCGCTCTGGCGAGGTTGCAATTTCGATCCGGTGCGCTTGCTGCATCCGAAACACGGCCGGTCCGTTCATGGCTTGCCCCCCTGCGGCGATTGCTGTGGCTCGGGCTTGTCGGCGCGGAAATGTCTGGCGATCTGCCGCCACATCCGCTGCAGCGGCATGACATAGAGGCCTGCGAGCGACTGGTAGTCGCGCACGTTGCGTTCGATCAAACCGAACTTGAAGTCCTCGTCGGGTTTCGGAACGCACAGAGTTCCGAAGAGCCGATCCCAGAACGAGAAGAGCAGCCCGAAGTTCTTGTCGTAATGGCGCGGGTCGGTGCTGTGGTGCAACTGATGCCAGTGTGGGCACAGGATCAGATTGTTCAACGGCCCAAACGAGATCTTGAAATGCGTGTGCCTGACGAAATCCATCATCAGGATGTTGCGTATGATGTAGACGTTGACGCCGAAGACCGTCAGTTCAACCAGGTTCAGCGACACCAGCGACCAGATGCCGACGCAGATGCCGGGAATGACGCCGTCCCAGGCCCGGTTCATCAATTCGTCGAGCGGGTGGACGCGATCCTTGGTGATGCCGACCATCACCTCGGCCGAATGGTGCACCTTGTGCAGTTCCCAGAGCACCGGGTAGCGGTGCTGGGCGACATGATAGAGATAGTACGAAATGTCGTAGGCAAGCAGCATGGTGAGGGTGAAGATCGTCACCGTCACAGGCCCCGCCGGCCCCTCGATCAGAGGCGGCTGGATTGCCAGCAGCGTGGAGAGCAACCAGTTCGTCGCATAGCCGACGGCGCTGACGAAGACGACGCCGGCGGGCAGCATGAGGAATGGCATCAGCGCCTTCCGCGTCACCCAGAACAAAAGGTCGGCTTTCGCCGAAGGATGCGTGATGACCTCATGCGGGACCGCGAACTCGAAGAACTCTTTCCAGCTCTTTTTCTCGACCGTGCGCCAATAGGCGACCAGGGCACTGGCCAAAGCAGTCAGCAACAGAAGTCCGGTCGCCAGCAGGCCGGCGCCAGAAATCCGGTCAAGAACCTTGTAGACGATGTCGCTGGCCATTTCCAAAGTTGCCGCCTCTTCATCCGGGTTTTCCCGTCGTCGCGGTCATAACATTGAAGTCCTCAAGCAAATGCGATGAAAATTGGTTAAGAAATCATGAGGCTTTCTAGATTGTTGGTATTTACCCGCAGGCGGTGAGACCTCATGCTTCGGCGGTCATCCGTCTCAACGGGCGTAACGCATGGGTATTCATAAGGATGGTCGGCGGGACGGGACGCCTCACCATCGTCGCCGTGCAAGATGCTGAGCGTGATGATGGGAACGGGAGACGAAATGCTTCCAGCTGGCGCTCTTGCCATCGTCGTCGGCTTTCGCCATGAAGGCCGATGAATTCGCCTCTGCCAGCCAGCGCACGCCAGCGGCTCGACGACCTGCTCGTCCAGCGCGGGCTGTTTGCCAGCCGCTCGCGTGCCCGCGACGCGGTCGAGCGCGGCACTGTGACCGTCGACGGCCTCATTGCGCGCAAGCCCGGCCAGAGCGTTTTGCCGCAATGTCACGTTACCATCGATGATCCGGCGCAAGGCTATGTGTCGCGCGCGGCACTCAAGCTGATCGGCGGGCTCGATCATTTCGGCCTCGATCCTGCCGGCCGTGAAGCGCTCGACATCGGCGCCTCGACCGGCGGCTTCACCCAGGTGTTGCTCGAGCGCGGCGTGGCCCATGTCACCGCCGTCGATGTTGGTCCTGGCCAG
>NZ_RZRW01000352.1:0-6106 GCF_003998745.1 Mesorhizobium sp. M7A.F.Ca.US.014.04.1.1
CCCCCGGCCTCTGCCATTCGAGCCGGCAGGCCTCGTCGACCTGCATGTCCACCTGGTGCCGGCCGATGAAGCGCCGCGCTTCCAGGAGGATGCCGCTAGCAGCATCGTGGGTTGTCTGGTGCCACAGGTCGATGTGGTCGAACGCAATATCCCGGCGGCCTTACCGGTCGTGATGGCGCGGCTGTCGATCGCGCCTTTTCTATGATCCGCTCCGGGTTTTTTGCTGCAATGCGTCAAAATGGCATGCGCCTGCGCAATTTTGGGCTTGTCAACGGGCCGCGCGTCGACAAGATAGCGCTCCCGCCGCCTGGATTGGCTGGCGAGCATAAAATGCGCCTGTGAAGCGGCGATGACGGGAGCCACCAAAGAATGATCGGACTCGTGCTTGTAACGCACGGTCAACTGGCCACCGAGTTCCGACATGCCGTCGAACATGTCGTCGGGCCACAAGACAATTTCGAAACCGTGGCGATCGGTGCCGACGACGATATGGAGCAGCGTCGGCGCGACATTGTCGACGCGGTTGCCCGTGTCGACACCGGGGCGGGCGTCATCGTGCTGACCGACATGTTCGGCGGCACGCCCTCCAATCTTGCCATCTCGGTGATGGAGTCCGGCCGCACCGAGGTGATCGCCGGCATGAATCTGCCGATGCTGATCAAGCTCTCCTCGATCCGCAAGGGCGACAACATGGCGGCCGCCCTTGATGAGGCCCAGGCCGCCGGTCGCAAATACATCAATGTTGCCAGCCAGCTCCTGAGCAGCAAATGACCGCGCTGTCCCCGGAAAAAGATCAGATAGTCCGGGATTTTCCCATCATCAACCAGCGCGGCCTTCATGCGCGCGCTTCGGCGAAGTTCGTCCAGCTGGCCAGCGGCTTCGATGCCTCGGTGCATGTCGAGAAGGATGGCGTCAAGGTTGGCGGCACCTCGATCATGGGCCTGATGATGCTGGCGGCAAGCCCCGGCTATTCGATCCGCGTCACCGCCAGCGGGCCGGAGGCCCAGCAGGTCATCGACGCCCTGGAGCAACTGGTGGCGTCCCGCTTCGGCGAGGAATGCTGATCTGGTAGAGCGCGATATGCGTCCGAGAGACATGCAGGGATAAAGATTTCTTTATATCCCATTGTCGTCCTTGCTCCGATCTGCTAGTCAGGCCGGCAATTCGCGCCCTTGGACGCGCCGACCGGCGCGGGCGTGTCCGCAACAAATTCGCAAGCACAACATTCGCATCGGAGTACTGCCATGACGGGTAGCAAGGACTATGTGGTCGCCGACATCTCGCTTGCCGGCTGGGGCCGCAAGGAACTCGAGATCGCCGAAACCGAAATGCCGGGCCTGATGGCCTGCCGTGAGGAATTCGGCCCCAAGCAGCCGCTCAAGGGTGCGCGCATCACCGGCTCGCTGCACATGACCATCCAGACGGCGGTGCTGATCGAGACGCTGAAGGCGCTTGGCGCCGATATCCGCTGGGCCTCCTGCAACATCTTCTCGACCCAGGACCATGCGGCCGCGGCCATCGCCGAGGCCGGCATCCCGGTGTTTGCCGTCAAGGGCGAGTCGCTGGAGGAGTATTGGGACTACACCGACAAGATCTTCCAGTGGGCCGATGGCGGCCTCTCCAACATGATCCTCGATGATGGCGGCGACGCCACCATGTACATCCTGATCGGCGCCCGCGCCGAGGCCGGCGAGGACGTGCTGTCCAACCCGCAGAGCGAGGAAGAGGAATATTTCTACGCCCAGGTCAAGAAGCGCCTGAAGGCTTCGCCCGGCTTCTTCACCAAGCAGAAGGCGGCGATCCGCGGCGTCACCGAAGAGACGACCACCGGCGTCAACCGCCTCTACCAGCTGCAGAAGAAGGGCCTGCTGCCCTTCCCCGCAATCAACGTCAACGACTCGGTCACCAAGTCGAAGTTCGACAACAAGTATGGCTGCAAGGAATCGCTGGTCGACGGCATCCGCCGCGGCACCGACACGATGATGGCCGGCAAGGTCGCTGTCGTGTGCGGTTATGGCGACGTCGGCAAGGGCTCGTCGGCCTCGCTCAAGGGCGCCGGTGCCCGCGTCAAGGTCACCGAGGTCGATCCGATCTGCGCCCTGCAGGCTGCGATGGACGGTTTTGAAGTCGTCACGCTGGAAGATGCAGCCCCCACCGCCGACATCGTCATCACCACCACCGGCAACAAGGATGTCGTCACCCTCGACCATATGCGCTCGATGAAGGACATGGTCATCGTCGGCAACATCGGCCACTTCGACAATGAGATCCAGGTCGCCGCGCTGCGCAATTTGAAATGGACCAACGTCAAGCCGCAGGTCGATATGATCACCTTCGCGGACGGCAAGCGGATGATCCTTTTGTCGGAAGGACGGCTGCTCAATCTCGGCAACGCCACCGGCCACCCGAGCTTCGTCATGTCGGCATCCTTCACCAACCAGGTGCTGGCGCAGATCGAGCTCTACACCAAGCCCGGCCAGTACGAGAACCAGGTCTATGTCCTGCCCAAGCATCTCGACGAAAAGGTCGCCCGCCTGCATCTCGACAAGCTCGGCGCCCGCCTGACCGAACTGTCGGGTGAACAGGCCGCCTATATCGGCGTCACGCCGCAGGGTCCGTTCAAGCCGGAACACTACCGCTATTAACCAAAGCTAAAATTACTACCAGATATTGAGGCCGGGCGATTGACTTTTCGCCCGGCCTTATTTTTGCGCGCCATCAGCCTTCACGCCGATTCGGCGAGGGGTTATTGTCAGGTGATTCGGCGATGCTTCCAGCCCGAGAGGGTCAAGAGAGGCACGCATCAGGGCGGTCTTGCATTCAGGCGGCGGAGAGGACCAAGACATGCCGGGGCAACACCCGCACAGAGCGGGACGGGCCGTTTCCGGCGGCCATGACGATTCGGGGATTGCTGGCTCCGCCCTGGAAGGGGGGAGCCTGTCCTGGCGCGCCCGCGCGTCGACATTCCTTGCCACCTCCGCGCTCGCGGGGCCCTTGGCCGGCGCCGCCGCGCATGCCGAGACCGCTGTTGCCAGCGTCGCCGGACTGTCGGTGAGTGCCATTGATGTCATGCAGCTTGCAGTGTTCGTCGGCGTGACGGGTGCCGCACTGATATCGGCCATCGTTCTCATCCGCGAAAGAGCCCGCACCTCGGCGGAGAATGTCGAACTCAGGAGCCGCCTCGCCGACATCAACGCGGCGCTCCGCCGTTCCGAGGCGCTGCTCAATCTGCGCGACCAGCGCGTCGTCGTCTGGGCTGCGGAAAACAAGAAGCCCGAGCTCATCGGCACATTGCCCGTCGAAAGCGGCGCTCCCGAGGATAGGGCCGCTTTTCTTGCTTTCGGCCGCTGGCTGATGCCGCGTTCGGCGGCGGCACTCGAACATGCCGTCGCGGGATTGCGCGAAAAGGCCAAACCCTTCGACCTGGTCATCGAATCGCAGGCCGGTGCGCCGCTCGAAGTGCATGGCCGCAAGAGTGCCGCGCATGTGCTCGTGCGTTTCCTCTCGCTCTCGGAGACGCAGCGCAGCCAGGCCAGACTGAAGATCGAGAACCAGCGGCTGGCCGCCGACCACGACACGATGATCGGCCTGCTCGACGCGCTGAACATGCCGGCGTGGCTCCGCGGCGAGGATGGCGGGCTGAAGTGGGTCAACCGCGCCTATGCCGATGCCGTCGAAGCCGAAAATGCCGAAGCCGCGGTTCGGGAGAAGAAAGAGTTCCTCGGCGGCCAGGCGCGCGATGCGATTGCCGCCCAGCACAGGACGCATCCGGTTTTCGAGCAGTCGCTGTCCACCGTGATCGAAGGCGACCGCCGTGTGTTCGCGGTCACCGATTTCGCCGGCAGCGATGGCTCGGCCGGCCTTGCCTGCGACACCAGTGCCATCGAAGCCGTTCGCGGCGAATACGAACGGACGGTGCGAAGCCACGCCGACACGCTCGACCAGCTCAACACGGCGGTCGCCATTTTCGACACCGACGAGAAGCTGCGGTTCTTCAACCAGGCCTTCCAGAAGCTTTGGGGCCTGGAGGCAGGCTTCCTGCACAGCGCTCCAGACAATGCCTTGCTGCTCGACCGGCTGCGCAGCGAAGGCAAGATCGCCGAACAGCCTGAATGGCGCCGCTGGAAGGAAGGCCTGCTCGGTGCCTATCGCGCTGTGGAATCCCAGGAACATTGGTGGCATCTGCCGGATGGCAAGACCATCCGCGTCGTCGCCAATCCGCAGCCCAAGGGCGGCGTCACCTGGGTGTTCGAGAACCTGACCGAGAAGATGGACCTCGAGAGCCGCTACCAGACAGCGGTGCGGGTCCAGGGCGAGACGCTCGACAATCTTGCCGAAGGCGTAGCGGTGTTCGGACCCGACGGCAGGCTCCGGCTGTCGAATCCTGCCTTTGCCACGCTCTGGGGATTGAGCGGCGAAGCGGCCAAGCCCAGCGTCCATGTTTCCACCATCCGCGACCTTTGCGACCGGCAGGCGGCGGACAGCCCCTGGCCCGGCTTTGTTGCCGCCGTCACCGGCTTCGACGACGAGCGCCGCGACCGCCACGGACAGACCGAGCTCAACAACGGCAACGTGTTGAGTTACGCCATGATCCCGCTGCCCAACGGGCAGGTGATGATGACCTTCGTCGACGTCACCGACAGCGTCCATGTCGAGCGGGCGCTGAAGGACAAGAACGAGGCGCTGCAAAAATCCGACCAGCTCAAGAACGAATTCGTCCAGCATGTTTCCTATGAACTGCGCTCGCCGCTGACCAACATCATCGGCTTCACCGAACTCCTGTCACAGCCCACGACCGGTCCGCTGACGCAGAAGCAGCGGGAATATGTCGAGCATGTCAGCTCCTCCTCCGCGGTCCTGCTCACCATCGTCAACGACATACTCGACCTGGCGACGGTGGACGCCGGCATCATGCAGCTCGATATTTCCGAGGTGCAGGTCGATCGCACCATCGCCGCTGCGGCCGAACTGGTGGCCGACCGGCTGGAAGAGCATTCGATCAGGCTCGAGGTTGAAGCAGCCTCGGCGCCGAAGACGTTTCACGGCGATGAGGTCCGCGTCCGCCAGATCCTCTACAATCTGCTCAGCAACGCCGCCAATTACGCCCCGGAAGCCAGCACCATCCGGCTCACTTGCCGCCATCTGGCGGACGGGGTGGAATTCTCGGTCCATGACGACGGTCCCGGTATGCCGCCCGATGTGCTCGATTCGGTGTTCCGCCGTTTCGAGCCGCGCGCCAATGGCGGCCGCCGGCGCGGCGCCGGCCTCGGCCTGTCGATCGTCAAGAGCTTCGTCGAGCTGCATGGCGGCAGCGTTCGCATCGAAACCGGCAAGGACAAGGGCACGACCGTCATCTGCACCTTTCCAGACATGCCGGGCATCCGTGCCGCGGCCGAGTAGCGCGTTCGATGACCGGACTGGTGCTGGAGCGATTACTCGCCGACGAGACCCAGACAGCGCGGCTGGGCGAAGATCTGGCGCTGTCGCTGCGCCCAGGCGACGTGCTTGCCCTGAAGGGCGATCTGGGCGCCGGCAAGTCGACGCTGGCGCGGGCCTTGATCAGGACCTTGGCCGACGATGCCGGCCTCGACGTTCCGAGCCCGACCTTCACGCTGGTGCAGAGCTACGACACCCGCATTCCGGTGCATCATTTCGATCTCTACCGCCTGTCCTCGGCCGACGAGATCGATGAGCTTGGTTTCGACGAAGCCTTGGCGCAAGGTGCTGCTTTGGTCGAATGGCCGGAGCGGGCGGAAGCCCATCTGCCGAAAACCACGGTCCTGATCGAGCTCGTCCAGCATGGCAACGGCCGGCTGGCACGATTGTCGGGGCAGGGACCTGCCTTCGATCGGGCCGCAAGGTCGCTGGCCATGCGCGACTTTCTCGTGAGCGCCGGCTGGGCGCAAGCGCAGCGCCGCCATTTCATTGGCGATGCTTCTGCCCGCTCTTACGAGATCGTTTCGCTGCCGGGCCAAAAGCCGCAAGTGCTGATGAACTCGCCACGGCTGGTGCTCGGCCCGCCGGTCCGCGACGGCAAGCCCTATGCCGAGATCGCCCACACCGCCCAGTCGGTTTCCGCTTTCGTCGCCATCGACCGCGCCTTAAG
>NZ_RZRW01000353.1:0-6155 GCF_003998745.1 Mesorhizobium sp. M7A.F.Ca.US.014.04.1.1
GTGCGCCCCCGCCACGCCAATATAAGAATTTCGGGCGCTCGATCAACAGCGACCGGCAACAAGTGTCGCCGGCCGTAATCTTATTGCGAAGTGGATCGCCGGACCTACTTGTCCTTGAGCTTCATCGCCTTGACCGGCGGCGCCTTCAGCGCCGGAGCCGGAGCGGGCTTCTTGGCGTCCTTCTTCGGCTTGCGGGCTTCCTTGCCTGCCTTCATCGCACCTTTAGCCATGATTCGTTCCTCCTGATGTGAGAAGCCAAGTGAAACAAGAGAACCGCCCGACCGCAAGGGGTTAGCGACTGTTGCCGCCGACAGCGGATCGCTTTCAACCGGTTTCTAGAGCAATTCACCGTTTCGCGGAAACAGTGAATTGCTCTAACTCTTTGTTTTGACGCAATTCCGGACGGAAAACCGCTTCACACTTTTCCTGGAATTGCTCTAATTTGCTCGTAAACCATGGCGGTCCGTGCCATGGTCATTTTCGCACTGCAGCATCGACCCGAGCTTCGCCGGGTGATCGTCAGGCAGGCCGTCAGGACGACAATGCGAATCCACATCGGCTGCGAGATGAGCTTCGACTTTCCGCAGGAAACGCCGCTCATCGCGATGCTGAATGTGCACTATTCGCGGGCCTCCGATCTCGAGCGGCCGGATTTCCTGATCTCCAATCCGCCGGTGCCGATCGAAAGCTATCGCGACAGTTTCGGCAATTGGTGCAACCGGCTTGTCGCGCCGCCCGGGCGCTTCACCTTCGGCACCGACGCGGTGATCCGCGACCCCGGCACCTTCGAGATGGGCGACCTGATGGCCTGGCAGCACGAGGTGCGCGACCTGCCGGCGGACACATTGCTGTTCCTGCTGCCCAGCCGTTTTTGCGAAAGCGACCTTCTGGCTGACGAGGCGTGGCGGCTGTTCGGCAACACGCCGCTGGGTATTCCGCGCGTGCAGGCGGTCTGCGACTTCGTCCACAGCCACATCGTCTTCAACTACGGCAATGCACGGCCGACGCGCACCGCGGCGGAAGCCTATCGTGAACAGAGCGGCGTGTGCCGCGACTACGCGCATCTCGCCGTCACCTTCTGCCGGGCACTCAACATCCCAACGCGCTATTGCACCGGCTACATCAGCGACATCGGTATGCCGAAGCCATGGGCAAGCATGGATTTCTGCGCCTGGATGGAAGTCTATCTCGGCGGCCGCTGGCATGTCTTCGACCCGCGCAACAATGCACCGCGCATCGGCCGCATCCTGATCGCCTCCGGCCGCGACGCCGCCGACGTGCCGCTGACCCATATTTTCGGCCCGGGAACGCTTGCCGGCTTCAAGGTGTGGACCAGCGAGATCATCGAGTAGTCGCCGTTTTCCATAGACCGGATCTCTCATGGCCGCTGCCGTGGACGACCCGACATTCGCGCGGTGTGATGCCTGTGGAGCTTTAGCGGCCTGGCCGCTAGACTGCGCCTTGAACGGGGGCAAATGCCATGGCCGGGCACGGCGGCTCAAAAAAGGTGATCTACGCGGCGCTCGCCGGCAATCTCGCCATCGCGCTGACCAAGTTCGCCGCCGCCGCCTTTACCGGCAGTTCGGCGATGCTGTCGGAGGGCGTCCATTCGCTGGTCGATACCGGCAATGGCGGCCTGCTGCTCTACGGCATGCACCGCGCCGCTCGCCCTGCCGATCGCACGCATCCGCTCGGCCACGGCCGCGAACTCTACTTCTGGAGCTTCATCGTCGCGCTCCTCGTCTTCGCGCTGGGCGCCGGCGTGTCGTTCTACGAAGGCGTGGTCCATATCATGGCGCCGGAGCCGGTCGCCAACGCCAAGGTAAACTATATTGTTCTGGGCCTTTCCTTCCTGTTCGAAGGCAGTTCGTGGTGGGTCGCCCTGAAGGAGTTTCGCCGGCAGAAGGGCAGGCAAGGCTGGCTGCAGGCCGTGCAGTCGAGCAAGGATCCGAGCGTCTACACCGTGCTGTTCGAGGACAGTGCGGCACTTCTCGGCCTGATCGTCGCTTTCGCCGGCATATTGGCAGCGGAACTGCTGGAGATGCCGGAGCTCGACGGCGCCGCCTCGATCGGCATCGGACTGATCCTTGGCGCGACCGCGATCTTCCTGGCCCGCGAAAGCAAGGGCCTGCTGATCGGCGAGCCGGCGTCGCCCGAGGTGCAGATGAAAGTGCTGGCGATCGCCCAGCAGGATCCGGCGGTGCAGCGGGCGAACGGCGTCCTGACCGTCCATATGGGGCCGACAGAGATCGTCGCCGGGCTCAGCATCGAGTTCGAGGACCATTTGACGGCGCCCGAGATCGAAGCTTGCGTCGAGCGCCTGGAGGCGCAGTTGAAGAAGGAAATGCCGGAGATCACACGGCTGTTCGTCAAGCCGCAGACGTCAGGCACCTGGGAGCAGCGACGCAGGCTGATCGATTCCGCATCCGATCCTGCCCTGGACTAAAACCGTGCCATTGCCTCACGGCCTTGCGCCGCTAGATTGAAGGGGCTTTGGAGGAACGAAGATGAGAATAGACGGCGGCTGTCATTGTGGCGCCATCACCTACGAGGCGGAGGTCGATCCGGAAAAGACCACGATCTGCCACTGCACGGATTGCCAGCAACTGACCGGCACGGCTTTTCGCCTTACGGTTCCGGCGCCGGAAAGCAACTATCGCATCACCAAGGGCACGCCGAAAATCTACATCAAGATCGTGGCGAGCGGCGCCAAGCGCACCCAGGCCTTTTGCGCCGACTGCGGTTCGCATCTTTACGCCACGTCTGTCGGAGATGGTCCGAAGGTCTATGGAATTCGCGTGGGGACCGCGCGGCAGCGCCAGGATTTGATCCCGACACAGCAGAAATGGCACCGCTCGGCGCTGCACTGGCTGCCTGAATTTCAGGGCATGACCACGTTGGAGGAGCAGTAGCGCCGGTCCGGCACCGCGCCTCAATCGTCGCCTTCGACGACCCTCAGCCTGAGCTGCCCGGTTTTCGAATCGGCAACGCGCGCGCCGGTATCGACCTTGGCGGCGGGAGCCCGTGACGCGGCGTCTACGGCGGCATCGCCGTCGGGCTGCGCGCCGAATTCCAGCGCCTCGATCTTCTGGCCGCGCTTGGTGACCTTCGACGTCGAAACCAGTATGTCGTCGATGTCCTTGGCCGACTGGCCGAAATGCACCTGCAGCTTGCGCACCCGCTCATCGACACGCGCAACATCCTCCATCAGCCGGATGACCTCGCCCTGGATCAGGTGCGCCTGTTCGCGCATGCGGGCATCCTTGAGGATCGCCTGGATGACCTGGATCGACAGCATCAGCAGCGACGGCGAGACGATGACGACGCGCGCACGGTGCGCCTTGTGCACGATCGCCTCGAAATTCTCGTGGATCTCGGCGAACACCGATTCCGACGGCACGAACATGAAGGCAGTGTCCTGCGTCTCGCCCTGGATCAGGTATTTTTCCGAGATATCGCGGACATGGATCTCGATGTCGCGGCGGAAGGCCTGCGAAGCTGCCTTCTGCAGATCGGCGCCATCGGCGGCGCGGATGGCGTTCCAGGCTTCCAGCGGAAATTTTGCATCGATGGCCAGCGACGGCGCGCCGTTCGGCATCTTCACCAGGCAGTCGGGCCGGCTGCCGTTCGACAGCGTCGCCTGGAACTCATAGGCACCGTGCGGCAGGCCGTCGGCAACGATCGCCTCCATGCGCGACTGGCCGAACGCGCCGCGCGTCTGCTTGTTCGAGAGGATCGCCTGCAATTGCACGACCTGGCCGGCGAGCGACTGGATGTTGCCTTGCGCGACGTCGATGATCGCCAGCCGTTCCTGCAATTTGGCCAGGCTCTCATGCGTGGATTTGGTCTGCTCGGTCATGGTCTGGCCGAGCCGGCCGGTCATGGCGTCGAGGCGTTGGCCGATCGATTGCGTCAGTTCCGCCTGCCGTGCGCCGAACACTTCCGCAATGGCGCCCATGCGGCCCTGCATTTCGGCCTGGCTTTGCAGAATGCCGGCCATCCGCACTTCCGCATCGCGGGCATGATCGGCGGCTTCCGCGGCCGCCACGGCGCGCGCCTTGGCCGACCGCCACAACGCAATGACCAGCGCCACGAACAGGGCCAGAAACAGCAAAACGCCGAAGGCCAGCGCATGGCCGAGCGTGATCGTTGTGGCGCCAAGCCGGGCGACAGGCTCCGAAAGGATGGTGCTCAAATCATTCATGTGGACAGCATAGACGATTCGCCGCGATAGCACAGATCAAAACGTGAACGCGCCTGATGCCAACCGGTTGACGCGTTTCGCTGGAGGTCTTAGGTGGAACGCCATGCCGATCAAGCCGCTCATCATCCTTCCCGACCCCATCCTGCGCCAGGTTTCCAAGCCCGTAGAGCGTGTCGACGCGCCTTTGCGCAAATTAGCCGACGACATGCTGGCGACCATGTATGAAGCGCCGGGCATCGGGCTGGCGGCAATCCAGATCGGCGAGCCGCTGCGCTTGCTGGTGATCGATCTCGCCAAGGAAGACGAGACGCCGGCGCCGCATGTCTTCATCAATCCGGAAATCCTGGAGAGCGCCGATGCGCGCTCCGTCTATGAGGAAGGCTGCCTGTCGATCCCGGATTATTACGCCGAGGTCGAACGCCCCGCCGCCGTGCGGGTCAAATATCTCGACCGCGACGGCAAATTGCAGGAGATAGAGGCCGAGGGGTTGATGGCGACCTGCCTGCAACACGAGATCGACCACCTCAATGGCGTCCTGTTCATCGATCACATCTCGAAGCTGAAGCGCGACATGGTGGTAAAGAAATTCAAGAAGCTCGCCAGGGACAAGGCGCCGGGCAAGCTCGCGGGATAAGGTACGGGAGTCCCCTCCAGGCCTATTGTCGGCAGGATTGCCACCAAATGGAGATGCCGACGGTCGACATGCTGATCAGGGACATTCCTGAGCCTTTGAAGCGCGAGATCGAACTGGCGGCGCGCGAGGTCGGCCAGAGCGTCTCGGACAAGGCCATCGGCCTTCTGCGCAAAGGCATAGTTGCGGAGAGGCCGGCCCGAGAGGAGTCGAGCCTCTCGGCGTGGGCTGCAATTCGCTCGGCTTTCGTATCTGAAAGCGCAATTGGCGATGAATACGCGGAAATCATGGAGAAGATCGAAGCGGAAAGATAGCGCGACGGTCGTCCCGCGACTTCGACGGCCTTGACCTGAAGCTCGTAAACCCGTTTGAAGCGGATGCCTGAGCCGGCACACTGCGCGAGCAAGAAGACAGGATACCAGAAGAAAAAATGCCCCTTCGCGTCATCTTCATGGGCACGCCGGAGTTTTCGGTGCCGACCTTGCGCGCGATCGCCGAGGCTGGCCATGAGATATCAGCCGTCTATACCCAGCCGCCGCGCGCTGCCGGACGACGCGGACTGGAGCTGACGCCGTCGCCGGTGCAGCGCGAGGCGGAGCGACTGGGCATCGAGGTGCGGACGCCGGTTTCGCTCAAAGGCGAGGCCGAACAGGCCGCTTTTCGCGCCTTGCAGGCCGATGTGGCGGTGGTCGTCGCCTATGGTTTGCTGCTGCCGAAGGCGGTTCTGGAGGCAACCCGGCTCGGCTGCGTCAACGGCCATGCGTCGCTTCTGCCGCGCTGGCGCGGCGCCGCCCCCATCCAGCGCGCCATCATGGCCGGAGACCTGGAAAGCGGCATGATGGTGATGCGCATGGAAGAGGGCCTGGACACCGGTCCGGTCGGGCTGGTTGAAAAATGCGCTATCGAACCCGATATGACAGCCGGCGATCTGCATGATCGGTTGATGAGTGTCGGTGCTGCCTTGATGGTGGAAGCGCTGGCGCGACTGGAAAGGAATACGCTGACATTCACCACACAAGCTGTGGATGGGGTGACCTACGCCAAGAAAATCGATAAATCCGAGACTCGCGTGGACTGGACTCGCTCGGCAAGTGAGGTCCACAATCATATTCGCGGCCTGTCGCCCTTTCCCGGCGCCTGGTCGGAGATAGGAATTGGCGGCCGCCAGGAGCGGCTGAAACTGCTTCGCTCGACGCTGTCGCAAGGCCTGTCGCCTTCGGAAGATTTGGGCGAGTCGGGAGGAATTCTCGATGACCGGCTGACGGTCGCCTGCGGGGCAGGCGCGATCAGGCTGGTCGAAGTTCAACGGGCGGGCGGAAA
>NZ_RZRW01000354.1:0-6144 GCF_003998745.1 Mesorhizobium sp. M7A.F.Ca.US.014.04.1.1
GTCTGTTGGTTGGGGAAGCGGCAGTCATCGATTCCACATTCGTCCGCGTGGCGGCAATTTGCAAGGCTGGCAGCTTGGGTTCCTTCGGAGCCTCTCGCCGGCGCGTTGGCTGACGGAGCATCAAACGAAAAACCCGCCTGTGCGGCGGGTCACTGGCGCAACTCAGCACCATAGGCAAAAATGTACCATAGCTGAGCTCACCGAGTCAAGAAAAAATTCCTATCGTGTCAGCCCGTTGGTATGCGCGGATCCTGCACCAGGTAGAAGGTCCATCTGGGCGTGTAGTCGGTCATCAGGAATTCGAAGCTGGCGGTTTTCAGCGGGTCGACCTTGCCATTCCTGAACAGCAGCCGGTCATAGGGTTCGAAATCGCGATCGAAATCGGCGAAATTGCTCGACCGGATGTTGTCCGGCGTCTTGTTGCGCTGGTCGAAGGAAAGCCCGTCGCCGAACACGCTCGGCTGGTTCAGGATCTCCTGCAATTCGAACTGGAATTCGACCCAGGCCTGGCCGCTATTGTTGAGCACCTCGATGCGCATATACATCATGCCGTTGGCGAATTCGCCGGCCTTGCCGAAGGCCTGGATCGGCTTTGTCGTGCGGATCGTCAGCGTCACCGGCGTTGACGAAGTCAGCTCTTCGGTGATGACGAACGGATCGTCCTTCGTGCCGATGCCCGAGGCGCCGGTGATGTGGAAGCCGCCAAGCTCGTCGGAGAAGGAGTAGGCGCCCGCCGCCCAGACCTTCACTTCGTCGGCGGCAGCGTGATGCGGCGCCAGCATCAGAAGGGCCAAAAGGAGCGCCCGGCGGATCCGGCCGGGCGGGAAAAGAAAGCGCGTCGATGAAAAGCCGGCTGGCCCAGGAAAGCGCATGGCGTGAAGTATGGCCGATAAGCAAGCCGTCGAACAATTAAAAAACGCGCGCCCCGCAGGCAATGCCAGGCGAAAAGCAGTCTTCCAGCCTCGCAATGCGCGACTTTTTGGCCAAAACGGCATTGTCACGTATGCGCCGGTTTCCTGTCGTCAATTGATGCGCTATGCAGCGCGGGAGCCAGCAAGATACCCGAATGGGATAAGCCAGTGCGGAGGGGTTGATGAGCGACATCGAACGCGAAAGCATGGAATTCGACGTGGTTATCGTCGGTGCCGGTCCGGCGGGCCTCGCCGCCGCCATCCGCCTCAAGCAGGTCAATCCCGAGCTTTCTGTCGTCGTCCTGGAGAAGGGCGGTGAGGTCGGCGCCCATATTCTCTCCGGCGCCGTCGTCGATCCGATCGGCATCGACCGGCTCTTGCCGGGCTGGCGCGACGAGGACGGCCATCCCTTCAAGACGCCGGTCACCGCGGATCATTTCCTGGTCCTTGGTCCTGCCGGCTCGTTCCGTCTGCCCAACATTTTCATGCCGCCGCTGATGAACAATCACGGCAACTACATCGTTTCGCTGGGCAATGTCTGCCGCTGGCTGGCGACCAAGGCCGAAGCGCTCGGCGTCGAGATCTATCCGGGCTTTGCCGCTGCCGGCCTGCTCTACAATGAGCAAGGCGCCGTCACCGGTGTCGTTACCGGCGACATGGGCGTCGAGAAGGACGGAACGCACGGCCCGGGTTTCGCACCCGGCATGGCGCTGATGGGCAAATATGTGCTGATCGGGGAGGGCGCTCGCGGCTCGCTCGCCAAGCAACTGATCGCCAGATACAAGCTTTCCGATGGCCGCGAACCGGGCAAATACGGCATCGGCCTGAAGGAACTCTGGCAGGTCAAGCCGGAGAACCACCGGCCGGGGCTGGTCCAGCATTCCTTCGGCTGGCCGCTTGACTTGAAGACCGGCGGCGGCTCGTTCCTCTACCATCTCGAGGACAACCAGGTGGCGGTCGGCTTCGTCCTCCACCTCAATTACAAGAATCCCTGGCTGTCGCCGTTCGAGGAATTCCAGCGCTTCAAGACCCATCCGGCGATCGCGGCTACGTTCGAAGGCGGCAAGCGGCTGGGCTATGGCGCGCGCGCCATCACCGAGGGCGGCTGGCAGTCGGTGCCGAAATTGTCCTTCCCCGGCGGTGCGCTGATGGGCTGTGCCGCGGGCTTCGTCAACGTGCCGCGCATCAAGGGTTCGCACAATGCCGTGCTGTCCGGCATGCTGGCGGCCGAGCATGTCGCCGAGGCGATCGGCGCCGGGCGCGCCAACGACGAACTCGCGTCCTACGAGGAAGCCTGGCGCGCGACCGACATCGGCAAGGATCTGAAGAAGGTGCGCAACGTCAAGCCGCTGTGGTCGCGCTTCGGCACCATCGTCGGTGTCGGCCTTGGCGGCCTCGACATGTGGCTGAACACGCTGTTCGGTGTCTCGCCCTTCGGCACGCTGAAGCATGGCAAGGCCGACTACGCAACGCTCGAGCCTGCCGCCCGGCACAAGAAGATCGCCTATCCGAAGCCCGATGGCGTGCTGACCTTCGACAGGCTGTCCTCGGTGTTCCTGTCCAACACCAATCACGAGGAAAACGAGCCGGTCCACCTGCTTGTCGGCGACATGGAGCTGCAGAAGCGTTCCGAGCACGATGTCTTTGCGGGCCCCTCGACGCGCTATTGTCCGGCCGGCGTTTACGAGTGGGTCGATAAGGACGGCAACGCCGCCGCCGATCCCACGGCCAAGGATGTGCGCTTCGTCATCAACGCGCAGAACTGCGTCCACTGCAAGACATGCGACATCAAGGACCCGAACCAGAACATCAACTGGGTGCCGCCGCAAGGCGGAGAAGGCCCGGTCTATCAGGGCATGTAGGCCCGCGCCGGCCGCAGCGTGCAAAGGTCCCGACGATGGCTCGGGGTCTCCCGTGGCATGTGGAACATTAGAACTGTTGAAACTGCCGCGCGCTTATGGTTCCATTCCTTGACGATAAGGAGATGGCCATGCGCCTGACGGTTCTGGCATGCCTAGTGGCGATCGGTGCGCTGTTCGGTCTGGCTTCGGCGGCCTCGGCCGGCACCAGGGTGGTGGTCAAGACGCGGACCTACGACATCACCGGGAACACGGGGCTGGCGCTAGTCCAAGCTATGGACCGCAAGGGGCCGAAGCACGGCTTCATGACGCATGCCATCGCGCTGACCGGCTACGCTGTGGATTGGGACCTCGACACCAGCCAGGACAATGGCGTCTGCCGCTTGCGGCGTGCCAACGGCACGCTCAATCTCTTCTACACATTTCCGCGTGTCGCCTCGGCCACCACCCCGACGCTCCGGAAGCGCTGGACGCGGTTCTTCGCCGGCGTCCGCGCCCATGAGGAAACCCATGGCCGCATCGCCAGGGAGATGATGCGGGCCACGGAACGATCCATCTCCGGCCTCAGGATTGCCGACGACCGGTCCTGCTACAAGACACGTCGCGAGGCACAGCGACGCATCAAGGCCACCAATGCCGCATATGAGGCCAAGCAGCTCGCTTTCGATGCGCGCGAGCATCGCGACGGCGGCCATGTCCAGCATCTCGTCATCGCTTTGGTCAGGCCCTGATCCTTCAGCCTGGCGTCTTGCCGGCCTGGACAATGGCCGCGGTCGCGGTTTCATGTTCGTCGAGCGGCTTTTGCTGGTTCAGCCTGAGCGAGAACTCCACCATGACCGGGAGGTGATCCGAGCCGGTGTCTTCCAGCCGTGTCGCCGAATGGATAGTCACGCCGCCCTTGCTGAAAACCTGGTCGATCGGCAGGCCGGCGAAGCGCCGCAGGAAATCCGGCAGCCTGATGTGGATCCAGGTCGGGCCGGCGGAAGGCATGACGGTCAGCCCGCCAAGCGCCGCGACCCGCCGCACGGCGGCACTCCATGGGGCGGCATTGCAGTCGCCCGCCATGATGGCCGTCTCGCCGAGCGCGGAAAGCGGCTCCGTCAACTCGCCGATCTGCCAGTACTGCTCGCGTGGCCAGGGCCAGCTGAGATGGATCGCGGCGACATCGACGTCGATGCCGCCGAAGTCGACGGTCGCTGTCGCCATGGCACCACGCCTTTCGCAACGCGCCTCGGTGCCGGCGGCAAAGGGCCGCCGCGAGAGCAGCGCGACGCCGAATATCTTGTTAGGGTAAGGACAGAGGATCCGGTATGGATATGCGCTGCTGATATAGCCAAGCTCGGTCGCCCACATCGCCGACACCTCGTCCAGGGTGATCACGTCGGGATTGGTCCGGCCGATCAGCGACAGCACCTTCTTCGGGGTTGGATTGTCGTAGCGCAGGTTCATCTGCAGCAGCTTGTAGATCGCGCGGTCTTCGTTCTTGGCTTCATAGGCGGCCTGAACCGGCCACAAGCGGGAGAAGGACAGCGAGCCGGAAGTGGTGGCGAAGGCCGCCACGGCAAAAAGCAGTGCCACGGCCGCTTGCAGTCGAAATGTCGTGGCCAGCAGCGGCAACGCGCAAAGCGCCATCAGCACGGCAAGATGGACGCGGAAATGCGAGAAGGAATCGAAGGCGGGATGCAGCGTTCCGAAAAACCCGGCCACCAGCGCGATCGAACAGGCCAGCATTGCCAGGAATGCAACCGAAATCAGCAATGTCCCGAAGCCCGCTCTCTCCATGCCGCCTGCTTATCGGCAGTAATGCGGCTCAATCAAGATGACGAAATGCCCATGCGATGCGTGGAACCGGCCTACTGGAACGCCGTTTCCGAAAAACTTCTGAGCTTGCGCGAATGCAACCGCTCCATCGGCATTTCCGCGAGCTTCTCCATAGCCCTGATGCCGATGGTCAGGTGCTGCGCCACCTGGCGCTTGTAGAATTCGGTCGCCATGCCGGGCAGCTTCAACTCGCCATGCAGCGGTTTGTCCGAAACGCACAGCAGCGTGCCGTAGGGAACACGGAAGCGGAAGCCATTGGCGGCGATGGTCGCCGATTCCATGTCGAGTGCGATGGCGCGAGATTGCGACAGACGCTGTACCGGCCCACGCTGGTCGCGCAGTTCCCAGTTGCGATTGTCGATGGTGGCAACGGTGCCGGTGCGCATGATGCGCTTCAGGTCGTAGCCGGAAAGGCCGGTGACTTCGGCGACGGCTTCCTGCAACGCCACCTGGATCTCGGCCAGCGGCGGGATCGGCACCCAGACCGGAAGATCGTCGTCCAGCACGTGGTCCTCGCGCACATAGGCATGCGCCAGCACATAGTCGCCAAGCGCCTGGGTGTTGCGCAGGCCGGCGCAGTGACCGAGCATCACCCAGGCATGCGGCCTCAGCACCGCAATATGGTCGGTGATGGTCTTGGCGTTGGAAGGCCCGACGCCGATATTGACCATGGTGATGCCGCCATGTCCCGATTTCTTCAGGTGATAGGCCGGCATCTGCGGCAGGCGCGGCGGTGCAACGCCTTCGCTGGGCGCGCTCTGCCCGCCCTTGGTGATGACATTTCCCGGCTCGACGAACTCCGTGTATCCGCCGCCGCCATTGGCCATCAGGTCGCGGGCGCGGGCGACGAATTCGTCGATGTAGAACTGATAGTTGGTGAACAGCACGAAGTTCTGGAAATGCTGCGGCGTGGTTGCCGTATAGTGCGACAGCCGGTGCAGCGAATAGTCGATGCGCTGCGCCGTGAAGGGCGCCAGAGGCCTCGGCTCGCCGAAGGCGACTTCGAAGGTGCCGTTGGCGATCTGGTCGTCGGTGCCGTCGAGATCGGGCACGTCGAACAGGTCGCGGATCGGCCGCTTGATGCGCTCTGCCGTCGCGCCGTCGACATGGGTGCCTTCAAGGAAGGCGAAATGCAGCGGGATGGGTGTGGTCGATTCCGACACCGTGACCGCAACCCCATGATTGCGCATGATCAGGCGCAACTGCTCGACGAGGTAGCTTTCGAACAGGCCCGGCTGGGTGATGGTGGTGGAAAAATGCCCAGGCGTCGGCATATGCCCATAGGCCTGGCGCGAGTCGATCTGGGTGAATGAGTTGGTGGTGACGCCGATCTCCGGATAGAAGGCCCGGTAGCGCTTGCCATTATCACCGCCTGCTGCCGCCAATTCTGCGAAGGAGTCGCGCAGGAACCTGGTGTTGCGATCGTAAAGCGCCTGCAGTGCCTTGACGGCCTTTTCAGCGCTATCAAAGCTTTGCCGGCCAAAAGGCTCCGGCATGACGACAGATTCGATGGCTTGTGGGTAGATTCGCTTTTCCATGGCTCAATATAGAGA
>NZ_RZRW01000355.1:0-6125 GCF_003998745.1 Mesorhizobium sp. M7A.F.Ca.US.014.04.1.1
CAAGGAAGTCTTCCGCGGCGAGGGCACGACCGGCTCGCAGGGGCAGGCCGCGCGCCCGCCGGTCGTTCGCCCAACCGACAACTGAGGTCGAAACCAATGATCGACCGCATCGTTTCCGAACTCGGCCCGTGGAACTGGATGGTTCTCGGTTTCGTCCTGCTGGTGATGGAAATCATCGCGCCGGGTATCTTCATGCTGTGGATCGGCATCGCCGCGCTGATCATCGGCGCTGTGTCGCTGCTGATCTGGGACACCGGCTTCTGGACATGGCAGGTCCAGGTCCTCGCCTTCCTGGCGCTGTCGCTGGTCTCGGCCTATGTCGGCAAGAAGCTGGTCGGCAGCCGCAACGACCCGACCGATCAGCCGCTGCTCAACCGGCGCGGCGCGCAGATGGTCGGCAGGATGGCGACACTTGCCGAACCGATCCGTGACGGGCGCGGCCGCATCAAGCTGGGCGACACACTGTGGCGTGTCTCCGGCCCTGACCTGCCGGCCGGCACGCAAGTGCGCGTGACGGGTGCGGCCGATACGGATCTGGAACTGACCGTCGAGGCGGTCTGAACGTTCAGGCGGCGCCGATACGCAGCAGATCATGCAGGTGGATGAGGCCGACTGGTTTCCGGCCCTCCACCACCATCAGGCTGGTGATGGCTGAATTGTTGATCGTCTGCAGCGCCGTTGCCACCAGCGTGTCCGGCGTCGCGGTCTTCGGACCTCTTGTCATCACCTGATCCACCGTCATCGCCAGCAGATTGCTGCCGATGTGACGGCGGATGTCGCCATCGGTGATGATGCCGACCAGCGCACCGTCGACATCGGTGATCGCGACGCAGCCAAACCCTTTGCGCGACAGTTCCAGGATCGCGTCCTGCATGCCGGTGCCCGCAACCACCAGCGGCAGCCTGTCGCCGACATGCATGATCTCGCGGATCTGCGTCAAATTGGCGCCGAGCTGGCCGCCCGGGTGAAAGGTGCGGAAATGGTCCGGCGTGAAGCCGCGTGCTTCGAGCAGCGCGATCGCCAGCGCGTCGCCCATCACCAGTTGCAGCAGCGTCGATGTCGTTGGCGCCAGGCCATGCGGACAGGCCTCCGGAGCGCGCGGCAAAAGCAGCACCACGTCCGCCGCCCGCGCCAGCGCCGATGTCTCTCCGGCGGTGATGGCGATCAGCGGAATGGAAAAGCGCCTGGAATAGGCGACGATGCCCATCAGTTCCTTGCTTTCGCCCGACCACGACATGGCGATGATGGCGTCGTCCCTGGCGATCATGCCGAGATCGCCGTGGTTGGCTTCGGCGGGATGGACAAAGAAAGCCGGCGTGCCGGTCGAGGCCAGCGTCGCGGCGATCTTCGAACCGATATGGCCGCTTTTGCCGACGCCGGTGACGATGAGCCGGCCTTCAATCCCCGAGATCATCTCGACCGCCTGGGCGAAAGGCGCGGCCAGCCCATTCTCCAGCGCCTCGGCGAGGGCTGCGACACCGGCCTGTTCTGTCGCCACCGTCCTCAGCGCCGAAGCGATCGAGGCTTGCCTGTCCAAAGGCTTCTTATCCAGGGATCCCGCATGCATGGCTGATGCGATTAGCGCTTTGCCGGCGCGCTGTCCAACGGAAATGGCCCCAGGCATATCGCCCGAACGTGTGCGGTGGTTCAGACGACGGCAGGCGAGAAAACGCACGCGGTATGAATCCCTTTGGAAATCAGCGCTTCAGGCAGCTGACGGGCCGCTGCCTCAACCCTCCGTTAACCATCCCCATTTACGGTTCGGTAAGTATGGCGCGCGTGCGCCGCGCAAGCAGTGGTGGCGATGTCCGGGGTCCAGCCAGAAAATTCGACGGGACGTGGGGGCAAGGCGGTCTGCGCCTTGCTGCTGGCAACCAGCATGTTTGCCTTGCTGCGCCCAACGGCGCTCCATGCCCAGGAAACCGAACTGCGCGGCGAAGTTTCGGAATCGGCGATCCTGTCCGACCAGCAGCGCAAGGCGAGACAGCTGGCCTTGGCAGCGCAGGGTCAACAGCCGGCCAACGCCGCGCAGGACAACGCGCCGGCCCGCACCTATCTGCCGGCCAGCGCCGGTGCCGTGCCTGACGACGCTGACACTGGCGACGCCACCGCGACCGGCAGCCTCTTTGACCCGCCGGCAGCCACTGACGACACGTCCGTCGACACTGCGGCGCCGCCCAAGCCGCGCCGCCGCTCATCGGCCGCCAGGCAGAATGCGGCTGACCAAGCCAAGGACAAGGCTGCCGACAAGTCGAAAAAGAAGAAGAAATCGACGGCCGACACCTCCGACATCACCGCTTCCACGACCGCCTCCACGCCGGACGCCACCGATGCCGCAGAGACCGATGCGGACACGGCCAACCGCCGCGCACTCACCATCGACAGCGCCGACAGGCAGAAGCTCGACCCAGGAGCGGAGCGTACGGACGCCATCGAAGGCCAGAAGAAGAAGCTGGAGGATGATCCGTTTGCCGCCACCGGCGTCAAATGGGGCTCCTTCGTCATCCGGCCGACGATCGAACAGGGCCTGACCGCCACCTCGAACGGCGATTCGAGCAGTGCAGGCAAGTCGGCGCTGCTGTCCGAGACGGCGCTGCGCTTTTCCGCCGCCTCCGACTGGCGCGAGAACTCCGCTACGATCGACGGCTATGGCCTTTTTCGCGAGACCGTCTCGGGTTACCCGGTTCACGACGAGCAAGGCCGCATCGAAGGCCAGCTCAATGTCGACCTCGACAATGGTTTGCGCGCCATCGCCAAGCTCGGCTACGAGGCCGTGCCGGAATCGGCATCATCGCCGGACGCCATTGCCGGCGTCAGCAAGCAGCCGCTGCGGCAGACCATCGATGGCAGCCTGGCCGTCGAAAAGCATCTCGGCAAGATGCAGTACACCTTGACCGGCGCGGTCTCGCACGACTTCTACGGCGACGCCAAGCTATCGGACGGCACCTCGCTGTCGCAGAAGGATCAGGACTCGACGCTCTACACGGCGACGTTGCGCACCGGCTACGAGATCTCCCCTGCCCTGACCCCCTTCACCGAAATCGAGGTCGGCCGCCGGACCTATGATCAACGCATCGACAATGAAGGCTTCGAGCGCTCGTCGACGCGACTCGGCGCCCGCGCCGGCCTTGCACTCGACATGGGTGAGAAGCTGTCGGGCGAATTCTCGGCCGGCTGGCTCAGGGAAGCGATCGACGACAAAAACCTCGATGCGATCTCGGGTGCCACCGTCAACGCCGACCTCAAATGGTCACCCGAGCGCGGCACCATAATCGGCCTGACCGGGCGGACCACCGTCGAGCCCACGACCACATCGGGCGAGAGCGGCGACATCCTCTATTCCGGTCGCCTGACAGGCGAACGCCAGATTCGCGCCAACCTCACCGCCAACGCGGCTCTGGGTCTCGACTGGCGTGATTACATCGGCATCGACGGCCATGACAGGGTGTTGAGCGCCGAGGCCGGCCTGACCTGGTGGCTGAACCGCTACGCCGGCCTGACCACAAGAGTGAGGAGCGAGAAACTGACCAGCAACCTGCCGGGCCGGGACTACACCGCCAACAGCATCTTCCTCGGCGTCAAGGTGCAGCGCTGAACGGCCGCACCAACGACATCCGGCCGCTCGCTAGGATGTTTAAAACGCAGCACCACGGCGCTCTGACGGCTTCAGCTCGTCGAGAAGCGTGCGGATGACGCCCGCCATGTTCTCGTTCATGTCGCTGCGCCACAGCGCGAAGGCGACATTGGCCTCGACAAAACCCTCCGGCGATCCGCAGTCGAACGTGCGGCCTCGATAGTGGTAGCCGTAGAAAGGCTGCTGCTTTTCCAGCTTCAGCATGGCGTCGGTGAGCTGGATCTCGTTGCCGGCGCCTTTTTCCTGACCTTCTAGGATCTTGAAGATCTCCGGCTGCAGGATGTAGCGGCCGTTGATGTAGAGGTTGGACGGCGCGGTGCCGGCCTTCGGCTTTTCCACCATCTCGGTGATACGGAAGCCGTGATGCGTGTCCTCGCCGCGGCCGACGATGCCGTATTTGTGGGTTTCGGCGGGATCGCATTCCTGCACCGCGATGATGTTGTTGCCGGTCTCCTCGTAGAGCTCGACCATTGCCTTCGTGCAGCTCTTCTCCGACTGCATGATCATGTCGGGCAACAAAAGCGCGAAGGGCTCGTCGCCGACGAGCTCGCGGGCGCACCAGACGGCGTGGCCAAGTCCCATCGGCACCTGCTGGCGTGTGAAACTGGTCTGCCCCGGCGCCGGCTGCAGCCGCTGCAGGCGGGCGAGCTGGTCGTCCTTGCCGCGCTGGGCCAGCGTGTCATAGAGTTCGAACTGGATGTCGAAATGGTCCTCGATGACGGCCTTGTTGCGACCGGTGACGAAGATGAAATGCTCGATGCCGGCCTCGCGCGCCTCATCCACCACATACTGGATCACCGGCCGGTCGACGACGGTCAGCATTTCCTTGGGGACAGCCTTGGTGGCCGGAAGAAACCGTGTGCCGAGGCCGGCGACCGGGAAGACTGCCTTGCGAACTCTCTTCATGCTTTCAATTATCCGTTTGAGGGCCAGCTCCGCAATCCCCGTTTCAAGACATTTTCACGCCGGAATTGGGGATTACTGGGAAACTGAGGGGAGCGTCCACCGGTAAAGCTTCGAAGCGTCTTTTCGTTCCCGGTGGCACCTATGGTAAACTAATTCCTAACCTGGTTCGGCGATGAATGGTCTTTCCTGAGACAGAGAAGGAGGAAAAGATGTCCGTTCGCAATGCCGCAAAAATTTTTACCAGCGTCATGGCGGCAGCCAGCCTATCGCTCGCTCTGCTGATGCCTGGCCCCGCTTTCGCCGATGCCGGTTTCCGGCAATGGGTCGCCGGCTTCCGCGCCACCGCCGTGCAGAGCGGCGTTTCCGGCGCCCTATACGACCAGGCCTTCAGGAACATCAGGGATATCGATCCCGTGGTGCTGGAAAAGGCGCGCACGCAGCCTGAATTCACGGCCCCTGCCTGGGACTATTTCGACAACCGCGTCCATGATCAGTCCGTCGCCGTCGGCCAGCAGATGGCCAGGAAATGGAAGCCGTGGCTGGATCGGATCGAGGCCAGGTTCGGCGTCGACCGTTACATCCTGCTGGCCATCTGGTCGATGGAATCGAATTATGGCGAGATCCTCAAGCGCGACGACATCATGCGCAACGTCGTGCGCTCGCTGGCGACCTTGGCCTACGCCGATCCGAAGCGGGCGAAATTCGCCCGCACACAGCTGATCGCCGCGCTGAAGATCCTGCAGACCGGCGACATCGACGAAAGCCATCTGAGCGGATCCTGGGCCGGCGCCATGGGCCACACCCAGTTCATCCCGACCAGCTATCTGCACTATGCCGTGGACATGGACGGCAATGGCAAGCGAGACATCTGGAATTCGATCCCCGATGCGCTGGCGACATCAGCCAATTTGTTGAAGAAGAATGGCTGGCAGGCCGGCAAGACCTGGGGCTATGAGGTCGCCTTGCCAGCCGGAAAACTTCCCGGCGGTTCCAAGACGCTGTCGCAGTGGCAGGCGCTCGGCGTCGCCAGGGCCAACGGCAAGCCGTTCAAGAACGGCTCCGACAAGGCGACGCTGAAGGTGCCGGACGGCCGCAGCGGGCCGGCCTTCCTGATGATCAAGAATTTCACGGTCATCAAGGCCTACAACAACGCCGACAAATATGCGCTGGCCGTCGGCCTTCTTGCCGACGAAATCGCCGGCTCGAGCGGTCTGGTGCAGGACTGGAAGCGGCCTTTCACCAAGCTTACTTTCGAGGAAAGACAGGAGCTGCAGAAGCGGCTTTCCCAGCATGGCCTTTACGACGGCAAGTTCGACGGCAAGATCGGCGACGGCTCGAAGACTGCCATCATGGCCTTCCAGGCCAAGGCCGGCTTGACCCAGGACGGCTATCCGAGCATGGAAGTGCTGAAGTGGCTCCGGCAGAAATAGAGCCGCCTGCGGTGCCGCGCGGCCTTCCAGGCGCGCAAAGGACACTGTAGCAATCTGGTTGGGCGGCATTTGCCGAGAAACCGATGCGGTTTTTCGGCAGGACTGCGCCAAGGGACGGAGGAAACGATTGGCTTCGGCTGCGCGCATCGCAGGGC
>NZ_RZRW01000356.1:0-6098 GCF_003998745.1 Mesorhizobium sp. M7A.F.Ca.US.014.04.1.1
AACAGGGACCGGGCAGGACATGGCCGGCAATCGCCGCCCGCTTCGCCCGCCTCGCCTATGGCGGCTATCTCACGATCGAGGACCCGGACGTGGCGGCACGCCAGTTCCTTGGCCTCGTCAATGCCGAACTGCAGACCACGTTCATGCTTGGCGGCTCGCCGCGCGAGGACGAGGTGCTGCAATCTGCGACCAATGGCGTGCGTACCTTCCTGCGCGCCTTCGGCAAGCGCCGCTCCGCGGCATCGTCCGAAAAGCAAAGCGCGCTCGCCAGCGCCTGAGCGATCAAATCGCTGGCAATAGTCTTCGCTTCCGCGCGAGGGTGATCTATATGCGGTTTACGCCGCGCTCAAGCTTGATTACAGCTATGCGGACGATTCAACGGAACCCGACCGCCACATGGCCGACGACCACATCCGCTACGACATTCTGGCCCAGGAGGCGTTGCGCGGCGTCATGCGCAAGGTCCTGGCCGAGGTCGCGCGCACCGGCCTCCCCGGCAACCACCACTTCTTCATCACCTTCCTGACCGGCGCGCCGGGCGTACGCGTGTCTTCGCGGCTGCGCGAGCGCTATCCCGAGCAGATGACCATCGTCATTCAGTTCCAGTATTGGGACCTGAAGGTGACCGATACCGGCTTCGAGGTTGGCCTGTCCTTCTCCGATGTGCCGGAAAAACTCGAAATCCCGTTCTCGGCCGTGCGCGGCTTCTACGATCCCTCGGTCAATTTCGAACTCGAATTCGACGTCAAGACGGATGGTGCGGCAGCCGATGAACCGGCTGCGCCAACTCCGGAGCCGTTGACCATCGTCTCCGAGAAAAAGCCGAAGGCCGAGAAGAAGGCCGCCGCGGAGGCGGAGAAGAAGCCCGCGGCCGCGGACGCCGCCACCAAGGGCGCCGAAGTGGTCTCGCTCGACGCCTTCCGCAAGAAATAGGCCGGCGACTTACGCCGTGGCCGAAATCGTCAATCTCCGCCAGGCCCGCAAGCAAAAGGCGCGGGACGAAAAGCTGCGCGCCGCCGAACAGAACCGCGCGCTGCACGGCCGCTCCAAGGCCGAAAAGGAACGCGACCGCGTCGCCGCCGACAAGAGCGAAAAATTCGTTGCCGGGCATCGTCGTGAAAAGCCCGGCGACCCCGGCCGTCAATGAGCCCGGTCGAAAAGCGTTCGGTGACCATTCGCGGCCACCGCACCAGCTACTCGCTTGAAAAGCCCTTCTATGACGACCTCGTCGCGATCGCGGCGACCAGGGAGCTGACGCTCGCTGCTCTTGTCGCCGAAGTCGACGAGACGCGGCCCCGCGACACCAACCTGTCCTCGGCGTTGAGGCTCCATGTGCTGGAGTGGGCGAAGCGAGGAGAGAGCATCTAAAGGCTTTCGACCGCGTCGTCCTTTTTCCTGCGTCTGGTGCCAAAGCCAAGCAAGGTCGAACGCTCGCGCTCCTCGGCCTGTTTCCTGGACCGCACGCGCATCAGATCCTTCCAGCCGACATAGCCGACCAGCAACGAGCCTTCGCGAGTGACGACGGGCAGATGGGAGACGTTGGCCATCAGCAGCTTGTCGGAGAGGCCTTCGAGATATTCGTCCGGATAGGCCAGCGTCACCTTGCTGCCGGCCAGCAACGCGCCAAGCGTGGTGGTGCGGTGCGTGCCGGCGCGTCTCCAGCGCAAGATCGCCGGCGGATCGATGAGGCCCAGCACCTGACCGTTCTCGTCGACCACCGGGAAACTCGGATGCCGTGTTTCCGGCGCCGTCAGGAACGCTGCTGCGCCATGCAGCGTCATCGTCGCCGGCACGCTTTCGACCTGCGACGTCATCACCTCGCGCACCCTGGTCAGGGCGAAAGGGTCGACACGGTATTCGCGAACCAGATGGTGTCCCCTTCTGGCGATCTTTTCGGTCAGGATCGAACGCTTCATCAGAAGCACGGTCACGGCATGCGCCGCGGCGCAGGCGGCAATCAGCGGCACCAGCATATGTGTGTTGCCGGTCAGTTCGACGGCGAAGAACGTGGCGGTCAGCGGCGCGCGCATCGTGCCGCCCATGGTGGCGGCCATTGCCAGCAGCGCCCAGAAACCCGGATCCGCGGCAGGCAGAACGCCGGCGAGCACAGCGCCCATAGCCCCGCCCATGATCAACAGCGGCGCCAGCACACCTCCCGACGTTCCCGAGCCGAGCGCTACCGACCAGATGATCGCCTTGACCACCAGCAGCAGGTGTGCCGCCGTCGCGACGGTGCGGCCATCCAGCATGTCGGTGATGTTGTCATAGCCGACACCGAGCGCGTGCGGTTCGATCAGCCCGCCTATGCCGACCACCAGGCCGCCAAGCATCGGCCACCACATCCAGTGGATCGGCAGCTTCTGAAAACCGTCCTCGCAGGCATAGACCATCTGCGTCAGCAGTCCCGACAGAAGTCCTGCACAAACGCCGATCGCCACCCAGCCGGCAAGGCCGACAAAAGACACCTCCATGCCGCCCTGAAACGGAAAGATCGGCCCGGGCAGATGCAGCATGGTGCGCTCGACCTCGGCGATAACAGCCGCGACCGCCACCGGAATGAAGCTGCGCGGGGTCCATTCGAATAGCAGCAGTTCGACCGCCAGCATGATGGCGGCGATCGGTGTTCCGAACACCGTGGTCATGCCCGCTGCCGCACCAGCCACCAGCAGGGTCTTGCGCTCGTTGTCGCTGACCGGCAGCATCTGCGCGATCAGCGAGCCGATCGCGCCGCCTGTCATGATGATCGGTCCTTCCGCGCCGAACGGTCCGCCGGAACCGATCGAGATCGCCGACGACAGCGGCTTCAGGATCGCCACCTTGGCGTCGAGTTTCGAGCGCCCGAGCAGGATCGCCTCGATGGCTTCGGGAATGCCGTGGCCGCGGATCTTCTCGCTGCCATAGCGCGCCATCAGGCCGATGATCAGCGCACCGATCACCGGAACGAGGACGGCGGCAAGCCCAAGCGGCGTGTTCTCGAGCTTCAGGTCGGCAAGCGAGAACTGGCCGAAATAGGCAATGTTGGTGGCAAGCCGGATCAGCTTCAAAAGCGCGATGCCGGCAAACAACCCGGCTGTCGCCACCACCACGGCAATGGCGGCGACGAGCAGAACCCTGGGATCCGTGGTGAAATCGCGCAGGTGCTCCGGGTTCGAATGATGGGTCTTCATGGCAGTTGCTTCCTGGCGGCGGCCGTATGTCTGGGGTGCGGCACGGTCGAAGCGGCCAGCCGGGTTTGTCGGTGGCTATGTATCGTAACACGATATAAATATTCAAGCCGGTTTCGCCCGAAATCCGTTTGAGCTTTCGCCGGAAAACGAACACATGTCTGATATGTCGCAGCCACGAGAACAACGTCCCGCCATCAGCCAGGCCGATTACCAGCGGCTGTCGGAGTTTCGCTACCTGATCCGCCGGTTCCTCGAATTCAGCCAGGTCCAGGCGGAAGACGCCGGCCTGACCCCGCGCCAGCATCAGGCGCTGCTGGCGATCAAGGGATTCCCCGGCGGCGGCCCGGTGACGGTTGGCGATCTCGCGGAACGCCTGCGCATTCGCCACCACAGCGCCGTCGAACTGGTCAACCGTCTCGGCGAGGCAGGGCTGGTCACAAGGGATCAGGACAAGGACGACCATCGCCGCGTGCTGCTGCAACTGACCGAGCGCGCCGACGATTGCCTGGCCGAGCTGTCGGCGGCGCATCTCGACGAACTGTCACGCATCGAACCGATGCTGCGGCGGCTGCTCGATCGAGACCGTGGGTAGTCGACTACTACTGCAGCGACTTCAGCAGATTGTCGATCGTGAACGGATTGGCCTTCGGCTTGGCCGGCGGCGGATTGTCGTTGGCCTGCGGCAGCGGCGCCCGCTCCACCTTCGGAGACTGCGCGGCCTTGCGTTCGGCTTCGAGCCTTGCCTTTTCCTGCGAGGCAATACGCATCGCCTCTTCCGCCTTCTGCCGCTCCTGCTCGGCCTGCGCCTTGGCGGCCTCGTCGGCGGCCTGCTTTTCGGCAGCCGCCTTCGCTTCGGCATCGGCCTTGGCTTTGGCATCTGCGTCCGCCTTGGCTTTCGCCTCCGCGTCGGCCTGAGCCTTTGCGTCCGCCTCAGCCTGAGCCTGTGCATCCGCTTCGGCCTTGGCCTTGGCGTCAGCTTCGGCTTTGAGCCGCGCTGCTTCCTCCTGCCGGCGCAATTCCTCGGCCGCCTTGTCGCGAGCATCCTGCCGCGCAGCGTAATAGCGCACTTCGCGCCGCAGCCGCTGCTTCTCGAGCAGCGCGGCCTGCATCGCCTCGACGCGCTGCTGCTCCTTCTCCAGCGCGCGCTGGGTCAGGAACTGCGCCAGCGGCTCACTGTCGAATGCTCGTTTGACCGCGCCGAACGGCCCTTCGGCGGTGAAATTCACAACCGGCTCGGAGCCGACCAGCGCCTCGTCGCCAGGCCGATAGGTGATCGCACCCTTGGCCGACACCGTGGCCGCGTTGAGATCCGCCGTGATGTCGGCGGACAAGGTCGCCGCTGGATTTTCCAGGCTGACCGGCGGCGCCCGCAGCGTGCCGCCGGCAACCGTGAAGGCTATGTCGGTATCGCCAGCGGCAAAGCTGCCATCAGCGGCAATCTCGGGCGCGAAGCCGGCGGTCTTGGCCGCATCGATGTCGCGCCCGATCGCATCCGCCTTGGCGAGGAACGCACTGAACGCATCTGGATTGAGGCCAGCAACTTTCACGCCCTTCAACGCCGCAGTTCCGGAGCCTGACAAGGCAGCCACCATCCCTTCGACCGATTTGCCGCTGCTTGACAGCGCCGTCGAGAAATCGCCGATGCCGCTGATGCCGGCATCCGGCAGCACGGTCGCCAGATCGGCGCCCGCCAGTTTCATCTGGCCAGAGAACAGTCCGGTGCCGTTGTTGTTCTTCAACTCGAATAGGCCGGTCAGCGCCCCGCCCAGCAACTTCGCCTTGAGATCCGAAACGCGGATGCCTTCCTGGTCGAGCTTGAGCGAAAAGGCGGCGTCATAGGCGGTGGCGAACCGGCCGGCGGCCAGTGCTGCCGTCGTCAGGTCGAGGTCGGCGGTGAATGGCAGGCTGGATTTCTGGCTGAACGGTGTCGCCGGCCACACGCCACCCTTGCCTGCCCGGTCTTTGGCTGCGCCCTCCTTGTCGGCTAGAAAGGCGGAGTCGCCGAACAGCGCCACCGCCAGGGGATCGAGGTCGAGTTCGTCGAGCGCCAGCGCCCCGGCCAGATGTGGCACGCCGTCCTTTACATCGATATTGACGTCGCCGGACACCGCCGCTTCGTTGATGGCGCCGCTGAGTTCGTCCAGCACCAGCAGGCCGTTGCCGTAGTCGCCCTGCGCGGCGAGCGACGTCGACATGCCCGCCCCCATGCCTGGCAGGCCGATGCCCGACGTCATCAGCCACGGCTCGATGTCGGCGGCATCGAGGCTGAGCTTGCCCTTGGCGGCGAGGCCTTGCGGCGTGTCGGCGATCGTTCCCTCGAAACCGGCCTTGAAGTCATTGCCGGCAAGGCTGAAATTCGTCGCCAGGCCGCCGCCAAACGTGCCCTTGGCCTGAATATCGGTGTTTGCCTCGCCCAGCATGCCGAGCGGCAGCGCCGGCAGGCCATAGAGCGCCAGCAGCGCGGTGGCATCAGGGTTCTTGGCGTTGAAGGTCAGCGCCACCGGCGCTTCGAGAAGCTTGTCCACCACGCCCTTCCCCGACAGCGACGCCGAAAAGGCCGAGCCGCCGGCCTTGCCTTGCCCGCTTACCGCCAGGCCCGTGGTGCCGTCGCCATTGTCGGCTGCACTCGCCACCAGGTCGATGCGCGCATCCTGGAACAGCTCGGGATAGGCAGCAGCACGGCTCGACAGTCCCCTGAGCACGGCACTGTCGGGATAGTGCTGGGCGGCGACATCGATCAGCGGCTTCAGATCGACGGCAACCACCGACGCATCGAGCTTGCCGGTCGGGCTCGCGGGGAAATCCTTGATCCGGCCGGTGGCGCTGATCGAGGCGCCGGCCAGCCCGCCCACCGAAAGCCGGTCGATTTCGAGCAGCCCGTCGCGCAGCCTGAGCGCCGTGTCGACCGTGTCGGCGGTCAACGCCGGTGGG
>NZ_RZRW01000357.1:0-6095 GCF_003998745.1 Mesorhizobium sp. M7A.F.Ca.US.014.04.1.1
GGCTTTGTAGGCGGCCTCATCCATGAGACCGGCGAGCTGGCTTTCGTCGGCAAGCTTCATCTTCCACAGCCAGCCGGCCCCTGTTGCGGCCGAATTGACCAGTGACGGATCCGACGACAGCGTGCCGTTGGCCTCGGTGATCTCGCCGTCGACTGGTGCATAGACATCGGACGCCGCCTTGACGGATTCGACCACGACGGCGGTGTCGCCCTTGGTCAATTTCTTTCCCGTCTCCGGCAGTTCGACGAAGACGAGGTCGCCGAGCTGCTCCTGCGCGTAATCAGTGATGCCGACCGTGGCGATGCCGCCCTCGACGCGGAGCCACTCGTGATCTGATGTGAAATAGGTCGTTGCCATTGAGATCATCCTTTTCGGTAGCGATGCGGTGTGAAGGGCAGGGAGCTGATATCGACTGGGATTTTCGTGCCGCGCACATCGGCGAAAACCCGAATTCCGGGCTTTGCCAGAGGTGTCGAGACATAGCCCATGGCGACCGGATGGCCGGCCGAGGGGCCGAAGCCGCCCGACGTGACATGGCCGGCCGGGTTGCCGTCGGCGTCGAAGAGCGCGGCACCGCCACGCACCGGCTGGCGGCCTTCCGGCTTCAAACCGACGCGCTTTTGCGCGGGTCCTCGTTCCACCGCGGCGCGGAGCGCATCGGCGCCGATGAAAGTGCCGGAAGCGCGGATGTCCTTTGGAATTGCCCACATCAAGGCGGCGCTGGCCGGGTCGGTTTCCGGTGTGATGTCCTGGCCATGCAGGCAGAGACCGGCCTCCAGGCGCAGGCTGTCGCGCGCAGCCAGGCCGATCCACAGCACGCGCTCGTCTCCGAGCAGCTTCGCGACGAGGTCGCGTGCATCGGCCTCCGGCAAGCCGATCTCGAACCCGTCCTCGCCGGTATAGCCCGACCGGCTCATGAACCAGTTCTTGCGCGGTTCGACCCCATGCATGAACAGCAGCGAGCCGGTCTCGATGCCGGCGCGGGAAAGGGCGGCCCAGGCTTCAGGACCCTGGATGGCCAGGAAGACGCGGTCGAGCGGCTCGATCCTGGCGTCGAAATCCGCGGCAAGTGCACGCAAATGCTTTTCGTCGGCTACGGCGTTGCCGGCATTGGCGACCACCATGAACCTGGCATCGCTAAGCCTGGTGACGATCAGGTCGTCGAGGATGCCGCCTGCTTCGTTGAGGAAAAAGGACAGTTTGGATTGCGAGATTTCGAGCGCGCCGGCATCCAGTGGGCAAGCACGGTTGAGCAGTGCCGCCGCTTCCGGTCCGCTGACCTCGAACAGCTTCATGTGCGAGATGTCGAACAGGCCGGCCTGCTCGCGGGTGTGAAGGTGTTCCTTCATGACGCCGGCCGGATAGGTCAGCGGCATCGACCAGCCGGCAAAGGCGCCGAAGCGCGCACCGGCGGCCATATGGATATCTTCAAGGGGAAGGTGTTTTGTGTCGTCGCCCGCCATGTCGTCTCCAGAGTCGCACGCAATCGGTCGCGAATGGCGACCAGTCCGTGCCCCTCTGTCTGAAGCCTGAGAGACTCGCGCAGCCGGAACTCTGTCAGCGGCGCTTACACCTTCGGCGCGGGGGCAAGCCCCGACTTTCCAGAGTGTCTTTCCCGTCTACGGTTCTTTTGCCTGAGAGATTTCGGGCGATTTCCCCTTCGGCGACAGCTCTCGCTGTTCTCTCCCGCAAACAGGTAGGACTCAAGACCCTGAGTCCTCGACGCGCCATCCATAGCTTGCGCGCGACGGCTTGTCACCTGTCAGCAACATCTAAAGCGCGTGCATGTCGTTCTTCAAACCGCGGCACGCTGTCAGGCGACATGCGTTGGCGACAAGTCTTCACTAACCACGCCGTTTGCCGGTTTTTCAAGACACTGCTGATATGTTGGCTTGTGTGACGCTATGGGGCCGGCGCTTGGCGACGGCGGACGGGGACGACAAATGGGCGAATTGATCATGAGCGCGCCGGTGGCCGGGCTGACCTCGAAAAGCCGCATCGCCGCGGAGGACGTGGCGATGTTGCGCCATGAAGTGTTCGGCGACGGCGTCGTGACGCGTGGCGAGGCCGAGGCGCTGTTCGCGCTCGATGCCACGGCGAAGGACAAATGCCAGGAATGGCCGCCCTTCTTCATTGAGGCGGTCACCGACTATATCGTCCACCAGGAAAAGCCATCGGGCTATATCTCGCAGGACAATGCCGACTGGCTGATCCGCACGATCTCGCGCGACGGCATGGTCGACAGCCGGACCGAACTCGAATTGCTGGTGCATGTGCTGGAACAGGCGAAATCGTCGCCGGCCCAGCTTTGTGTGTATGCGCTGGAGCAGGTGGCGCATGCCGTCATTGACGGCAAGGGGCCGCTGATGCTCGGCGGCGCGCTGGCTCCGGGCCTCGTCGCGCAGGCGGAGGTCGAGCTTTTGCGCCGGATACTCCATGCCCATGGCGGCGACGGCAACATCGCCATCACGCGCGCCGAGGCCGAGGTGCTGCTCAAGATCAACGAGCGGACTGCTCAAGGACAAAACGATCCGTCCTGGAACGAGCTGTTCGTCAAGGCGATCGCCAATTTCGTCATGTGCTCGGCCGGCTACGAAGCACCGACGCGCGACGTGGCGCTGCGCCATGACGCCTTCCTCGAACATGCCGATCCGGAAATCGGCGGCTTCTTCAGCCGCATGATCTCCGGCGGGCTTGCCGGCATCATGGAGGCCTACCGATCTCCTGGCGACATCGAAGCCGAATGGGAAGCCAAGAACAGGGCGGCCGAGGCCCTGGCCCGCCGTGCCGAGACGATCGATGCCGGCGAAGCCGGCTGGCTGATCGAACATATCGGCGTCGACAGGCCACTTTACGAGAACGAACGCGCGCTGCTGACCCTGATCAAGCACGCCTCGCCGGAAATTCACCCGGCGCTCAGGCCGCTGCTCGACAAGGTTGCCTGACCGGCCAGGGATTGCTTAATCGGATCCGGGATGCTGGTCAGATCTGATCGACGTCGACGTATATCCGGGCCAGGCCTTCCCGGACGGTCGACATGGCATCGGCGACACTGATGTCGATGTGGTCATGCATGAGCCTTGCGGCCGTGTCGGCATCGCGGGTTACCATGGCTCGGGCGATTTCGCTGTGTTCGGTGTAGGTTGTCGACAGTCGCCGGTGCTTCTCCACTTCGATCTTGCGAACGAAATGGATGCGCGTGTTGATGCCTTCGAGCATGCGCGCCAGTTCGGGATTGCCTGACAGCCTGGCGATGCGGATGTGAAACTCCTCGTCCCTGGCGGTCAGCTCGGCGCTGGAAAACGAGTCGGCGCGCGCCATGGTGAGCGTCCACCAGTCGACGAGCGCGGCGAGCTCTTCATTGGTCGCGCGCTGGATCGCCAGCCTGACGGAGCGCTCCTCAAGCACCGCCCGCACGTCGGAAAGATTGACGACCTCGTCGACATCGAAGCCGCGGCAAAAGAAGCCGCGATTGGTCTGGAAGGTGATGAGTTCCTCCGTGACCAGCCGCTGGAGGGCCTCCCTGATCGGGCTGCGGCTGACATTCAGCCTCGCGGCAAGCGCCACTTCGTTGATGCGCTCGTTCGGCTTGAAGCGATAGTCCATCGCCATGCGACGGATCTCTTCATAGACGCGCGGGCCGGTCTTGATCGGCTTGGATGCCAACGCCGCATCGTCGTCCTGGTTGCTGTGCCTGGTGGGTCGGAGCATGGCGTCGGTCAAGCCTTTGCGGCGCTTGGTTCGGCGAACCGCGCCTGTGTGGGAAGGATACCGTCGAGGGCGATCGGCGCAGCCCGGCCGGCGATCAGGTCGGCGACGATGCGGGCCGATCCATGCGCCATCGTCCATCCAATATGGCCGTGGCCGGTGTTCAGCCAGAGGTTCTTGATGTTGCGCAGGCCGAGGATCGGCAGATTGTCGGGCGTCATGGGTCTCAGGCAGGCCCGCATTTCGGCGCGATCATAGGCGATACCGCGCGGGAACAGGTCCTGCGTGACGCGCTTCATGAAGGCGAAATCCGAAGGCTTGTGGCTGCGATCATAGCCCGCGAATTCCGCGGTGGCGGTGACGCGGATGCGATCGCCCATCGGCGTGATGGCAACGAGATTGTGCTCATCGATGACGGGGAGTTTTGGAGCCAGCGCCGGGTCGACGATGGGAATGGTCAGGGAATATCCTTTGACCGGATAGATCGGCAAACCAAGGCCGATCTTGCGGGCGAGGATCGGGCTTTCGGCGCCGAGACACAGAACGTAGGTGTCGGCCAGAAATTCTCCCTTGTCGGTGACGACCCGGATGATCGCGTCATTCCTGCGTTCGATCCCGACGATCCTCGTGCTTGTCAGGATCTTGCCGCCCCTCGTTTCGACGATGGCCGCCAGCGCGCGCGTGAACTTGGCGGCGTCGCCGGTTTCATCGGTTGGACACATTATGCCGCCGGCAATGCTGCCGCGCGACGAAGCCAGCGCCGGCTCGCGGTCAATGATTTCCTGTGCGTCGACAATGCGGATCTCCTGGCCGTCGGCCTCCAGCAGGCGCATGTTGGCGACGCCCTTGTCGAGCGCCTGACGGCTGCGGTGGAAGTAAAGGATGCCGGCCGAGGTCCTGTCGTATTGGATCGATTCCTCCCTGACGACCGCCTGCAGGACCGATTGGGAATGGACCGCAAGCCGATGTTTGAGGAGGGTGTTGCGACGCGCTTTGGCGGCCGTGCATTCCCTGAGGAAGCGCAGCGACCAGCTGTAGAGATGCGGGTCGGCGGAAAGTTTGAAGCGAAGCGCCTGGTCTTTCAGGAACAGCGACTTCAGCAGGATTTTTGGCGCGGCTGGTGATGACCAGACGAAGGAGTGACCGGGCGCGATCATGCCTGCATTTGCCCAGCTCGCGCCCTCGGCCACCTGCGGTGCCTGCTCGAGAACAGTGACCGCGTGGCCGTCCTTTTGCAACTGATAAGTGGTGGTGATCCCGACCACGCCGCCGCCCAAGATCAATACGCGCATTGCTGTCCCGAAGGGCTGTGTTCCTATTGTCGACAATTCAATAGGAAGACGCCGATCCCTGTCAACGGTGAATGGGTCGGCGACGGACAAGCGATCCGCGCAAGCGCAAAATTCAGGCGTTTACCGGTTCCCAGGATCTGCACAGAGCCCTTGACAGTTTCGGCAATATCGCCGTTTCTATTGTCGACAATTCTGATTGGCATCAGGGAGGGGACTGCGCCATGGACGCCCCGGTTAGCCGCGCCGACGACACGCTTGTCCTCGACAAGGAACACATTCCCTTCAAGACCGATGACGGTATCGGCACGCGCGCCAATCTCGGCCTGCTCGTGCTGCGGACCGACCAGACCATCGAGGATGAATTCCGGTATGCGCTGCCCGCGCGCGACATCGCGCTGTACGAGGCGCGGCTCTACAGCGATGTCGAGATCACACCGGAAAACCTGATGAAAATGTCGGCGGTAATCCCGGCAACGGTGGGACTCTTGCCCGACGTCAAGTTCGATGTGATCGGCTTTGCCTGCACGTCGGGAGCGCTGGTCATCGGCGAGGATAAGGTTGCCGAGCGCGTTCACGAGGTGCTGCCTGGTGTGCAGGTGACCAATCCGGTGACCGCGGCACGCGCCGCGCTGAAGGCCCTGGGGGTCTCGAGGATCGCGCTGCTCACCCCTTACTTGGCGAAAATCAATCATTCGCTGCGGGCATCGCTGATGGCGCGGGGGATGGATATTCCGGTCATGGGCTCCTTCAACGAGGCGGACGACAATGTCGTTGCACGCATCACGCCGGCATCGGTCAAGCAGGCCATCTTGGAAATCGGTGCGTCGAGCGACTGTGATGCGGTGTTCGTTTCCTGCACCAGCATGCGCGTTGCCCGCATCATCGAGGAGGTCGAGAAGGAGTTGGGGAAACCGGTCACCTCCAGCAACCATGCACTTGCCTGGCATATGCTGCGGCTTGGCGGCATTGGCGAGCAGATTGCCGGAAAAGGCGAGCTGTTTCGCCGCTCGCTAGGCTAGCATCTTCAGCGCCGGATTTGCGGTGTGCAGCTCAGATCCCGCCGTACCAGTCATAGCCATTGTCTTCCCAATAGCC
>NZ_RZRW01000358.1:0-6049 GCF_003998745.1 Mesorhizobium sp. M7A.F.Ca.US.014.04.1.1
CGCTTGTCCTGGTATAGCCGGTCGGTCGCCCGGTCGCTTTCCCTTCGTTCGGCGGGCCCACGCCGGCGGCGTGCGATAACGGCATAGGCCAACAGCACGATCAGCAACAATGGGCCGCCGGCAACGACGACCAACCACATGATATCTCCAAACATGGCGGCATCTCCTTTCCCAGACAACCGGCAAGGAGGAGAACCGTTCCGCGCAGCAGCAGGGTAATGCCACCTCGGTCATCAACTTACGGATTGCGTTCGTAGGTTCCGATGAGTTCTGCCTGCTCGAGCGAGTGTTTCTGCGCCTCCCGCCAGATGCGCTCGACGCCTGCGCTGGCCGGAATGGCAAGGCTCGGCGTGTCGAGCGCGGCCAGCCGGAAATGGTAATGGTGGACGCCATGTCCGACCGGGGGTTCAGGGCCGTCGTAATAGGCGTTGCCAAAATCATTTGTTGCTTGCCTAAGGGCACCGGGACCTGGCTTGCCGCTTTCCGCCTCGGGAAGTTCCCTTGTCTCCGCGGAGATGTTGAATACCGCCCAATGACCAAACGTTCCGCTCGGCGCATCAGGATCCTGAACGACGAGAACGAGGCTTTTGGCGTCGTCCGGTACTCCAGACCATTTCAGCGGCGGCGATACGTTTTTGCCGTCTCGTGTATATCTTTCGGGAATTGGTCCGCCTTCGGCAAAGGCGGCGCTGCTGAGGGCAAGTGGCATGGTTCACTCCTTCCGGGGAAGTTGATCGCAGCGATGCCAACGGCATGCTATTTGTTGGTCCGCATCTTTTGTCTTGGATCGATCCCGCCAGCAGCGGTCGTGTCGTTCTCGACATCGCCTTCGACCGTGTTCTCGCCTTCAAGCTCGAACTCTTCGCCTTCCTTGATCGTTCCCTTGGAAGTCCCGATACCAGGATTGTTCGCCAAGTCGGCATCGCTCGGTTTTTTCCATTTCGGATGTTTGGTTCCGGTCATGAGAAAACTCCTTCGACGGGATTTCAGTTTAAAAATGCAAGCCAGATGGGCCGTTCCGGTTCCAGGGCTCTGCTTCATCGGCTCGCCGCGCGCGCCGGTTAGAGCCCGAATGGATAGGTGTCGGGAACGCCGGTTCTTGCATGCTCCGGGCCAAGCGGCGTCACTGCCGCGGTTTTGTCGAACCATAGGAACGCGTCGAACTGCTGGGGCAGGGAAGCGTCCGCATAGTGGCTGCCCAGCTCGGTTTCCGGCCGGTAGATTACCCCGATGAATCGCTCCAGCCTACGTTCCAGCAGCCGCTCACGCAGCGTCTTGTCGCGCCCGAGGTCGAGCAGGAACCGCGACACAAGAGAATCGTGGCAAAGCCGTTCGTAGCTGTCGGCGTGCGACGCGCGAACCTGCTTCACCTCCATTTCGCCATCCCAGTCGCTTGCGGCCGCTACAGTGCCGGAATGCGTGCCCATACCGATTAGCGCTGCCTCATCGCCGAAACGCTGCCGGCAGAGCTGACCGATGTTCAGTTCGTCCCTGACGACACCCATCTCGGTAAAGCGGGCATCGCCGATATGGGAATTGTGCGCCCACACCACCGCCTTGGAGTTGGGGCCGCCGGCGTCCAACAAATGTTCCAAGGTCTCGAACATGTGGGTGTCGCGCAGGTTCCAGGACTCCGCACCGCCATAGTACATGATCCGGTAGTAGTGTTCGGCGGACGCGATCAGCCGAGCATTCTGACTGGCGTCGAGAAAGTCGGTTCCGTCCTGTTTTGCATAATCGAGTTGTCTGGCGAGCAAGTCCCGGCATTGTTCCAGCACGGCTTTCTCGCATTTTTTATAGCCGGCGGTGAGCACCGCACGGCCGTAGGTAGACGGTTCGTGTTGCCAGGGCGTCAGGCAACCATACCGTTCGCGTGCAATCTTGGCTGCCTGGGGATCGACCCGGTCGAGATAGTCGAGGACCGCGCCTATGGACCCGCTCATATTGTAGATGTCCAGGCCGTAGAACCCTGCTTGCTCCGAAGGTTCTAGCTTCTCGTTGCGACGGCGCATCCAGTCGGAGAAGGCCGCGACATCGGTGTTGCGCCACATCCACGTCGGAAACCGCTGGAATGGCGCACCGGCGCCTGTTCGCGGCCGACGATGGCGAACGTAGCGGTCGATCGCCGCCGCATCGGGCCAGTCCGCCTCGACCGCGACGATGGTGAAGCCGTGCCGTTCGACGAGCCTGCGGGTGATCGCCGCGCGCGCCCTGTAGAACTCGGACGTGCCATGGCTTGCCTCGCCAAGCAGAACGACGCGCCGGTCGGCGAACCGGTCGAACAATGCGCCGAAGGCCGGATCGTCGAAATCGGGCAGCGGTTCAGCCGCGGCCGCGATCATATCGGGCAGGCTGATCGGATGCGGATGTCGAAGTGGACGACCGACCTTGGTGACGGTGCCGTTTTCCGACCAACCCTGCTCGCCGATGAGAGGGACGAAGCGCACGCCGCCGAAATCCTCCTCGCTGTAGGTTGCGGCACCTGTCCGGGTGACTTTGAGCAGGCGTTGCAAATCGGGGTCGTCGCCGACCGGAATGACGAGCCTGCCGCCGACATCGAGTTGCTCCTGAAGGGCGAGCGGTGCGCCGGGACCGCTGGCTGTCACCACGATGGCATCGAACGGCGCCGCCTGCGGCCAGCCCTTGGTGCCATCGCCTGTCCGGACCTCGATGTTTCGATAGCCGAGTTTTTCAAACCGCCGTTTCGCCGTTTCTGCCAAACCGGGATGACGCTCTATGGTGTAGACCTGTTCGACGATCCGGCTCATCACCGCGGCGGCGTAACCCGAGCCGGTGCCGATTTCGAGCACGTGGTCACCCGGTTTGACGTCCGCCATTTCGATCATGAATGCGACGATGTAGGGTTGCGATATGGTCTGGCCGTCGGCGATCGGCAGCGGCGTGTCTTCATAAGCAAATTCCTCGAAACCGGGTTCTACGAAGGCCTCGCGTGGAACTTCGCGCATCGCCTGCAGAATTTCACGGTCATGGATGCCACGCCGGCCGACGTGGATATTGACCATTCGATCACGGGCACGAGGAAGATCGAGCATTTTTTAGCTCCCTTTGGTGCAACGCTTCGAGGTTGTCCTTCGCGGTAGCTGCCTTGAACCTGGCCTTCGCGATTCCAGTTTCTAACCGCTGGAGGACTTCAAGGTTCCCGCCTATTTGCGGACAGAGCCGCTCGCTCCACCGGGATAGCGACCGGTCTCTTGGCCGCTCGGGTCGCGACACTGTCCCGGACGGCGGCAGTCGGGGGTTGCTCAAGCGCAAAGATGCCCCAGTTATCACCAGCGAACCGAAAGCTGGAGATGTCGATGAACGACAAGGCTGCCGCGACGCCGCAGGCTATCGGCCACGAACGGATCGACCTCATGGACCGTTACTGGCGCGCCGCGAATTACATCTCGGTCGGCCAGATCTATCTGCTCGCCAATCCGCTGTTGCGCGAACCGTTGAAGGCCGAGCACGTCAAGCCTCGGTTGCTTGGCCATTGGGGCACGACGCCGGGCCTGAATTTTCTCTACCTGCATCTGAACCGCGTTATCCGCGAACGCGACTTCGATGTTCTGTTTATCTGCGGCCCGGGCCATGGCGGTCCCGCAATGGTCGCCAACACATGGCTCGAGGGCACCTATAGCGAGATCTATCCCGATATCGGGCAGGGCGAAGACGGCCTCAGGAAACTGTTCCGGCAGTTTTCCTTTCCCGGTGGCGTGCCAAGCCATGCCGCGCCCGAGACGCCAGGCTCCATCCATGAGGGCGGCGAATTGGGATATGCATTGGTTCATGCCTTCGGTGCGGCCTTCGACAATCCGGGTCTGGTGGTTGCCTGCGTCGTTGGTGACGGCGAAGCCGAGACCGGTCCGCTGGCGGCGGCATGGCATTCCAACAAGTTCCTGAACCCAGCGTCGGACGGCGCCGTCCTGCCGATCCTGCATCTCAACGGCTACAAGATCGCCAATCCGACGATCCTCGGCCGCATGGACGATCAGGAATTGCGAGACCTTTTCGCCGGCTATGGCTACGAACCGTTCTTCGTCGAAGGCCACGAGCCGCTTGCCATGCACCGGTCCATGGCCGCGACGCTCGACACGGTGCTCGATCGCATCCGTTCCATTCAGGAGCAGGCACGGGCTCCGGGATGGCATGGTCAACGCCCGAAATGGCCGATGATCGTGCTGCGCAGCCCCAAGGGATGGACCGGGCCGAAGGAAGTCGATGGCGAAAAAGTCGAGGGTTTCTGGCGCTCGCATCAAGTGCCGGTATCGAACGCTCGAGGGAATGAGGAGCACCGCAAGATCCTCGAAAACTGGATGCGAAGCTACGAACCGGGAGAGCTGTTCGACGAAAGCGGGCACCTGTTGCCGGAGCTTGCGGCACTTGCCCCGACAGGGACAAGGCGCATGGGCGCAAGCCCGTACGCAAATGGCGGCCTGCTGAAGCGCGATCTGATGCTTCCAGATTGGAAAAGCCTGGCCCTGGAAGTGCCGCGTCCAGGTGGCGTCATTGCCGAGGCGACGCGGATTTGCGGAAGCTATCTTCGCGAGGTGTTCCGCCTCAATGCCGAGGCGCGAAACTTCCGCCTGATGGGGCCGGACGAGACATCCTCCAACCGCCTCGACGACGTGTTCGAGGTCACCGATCGGATCTGGATGGAGCGCATCGAGCCCTATGACGTCCATCTTTCCCGTGATGGTCGCGTCATGGAAGTGCTGAGCGAGCATCTCTGCCAGGGCTGGCTTGAAGGCTATCTGCTCACCGGCCGCCATGGCCTGTTTTCATGCTATGAGGCCTTCATTCATATCGTCGATTCGATGGTCAACCAGCATGCCAAATGGCTGAAGACCTCCGGCGAGCTCGCTTGGCGCAAGCCGATCGCCTCGCTCAATTACCTTTTGACCTCGCATGTCTGGCGGCAGGATCACAATGGTTTCAGCCATCAGGATCCGGGCTTTGCCGATCTGGTCGCCAACAAGAAGGCCGACACGGTAAGGCTCTATTTCCCGCCGGACGCCAACACCCTGTTGTGGATCACCGATCATTGCCTGAGAACCTATAACCGCATCAATGTCATCACCGCCGGCAAGCAGCCGGGACCGCAATGGCTGTCCATTGAAGAAGCCGGAGCGCATTGCAAAGCTGGAGCGGGCATCTGGGAATGGGCCGGCACGGTTGCTCAGCACGAGGAGCCCGATGTGGTCATGGCCTGCGCCGGCGATGTGCCGACCCTGGAAACACTGGCCGCGACAGACATTCTGCGCTCCGCGATCCCCGACCTGAAAATCCGCGTCGTCAATGTTGTCGATCTGATGACATTGCAGTCGAACACGGAGCATCCGCACGGCCTGCCCGACGGGGACTTCGACGCGTTGTTCACGAAAACACGGCCCGTCATCTTCGCCTATCACGGCTATCCCTATCTCATTCATCGCCTGACATACCGCCGCGCCAACCATGACAACATGCATGTGCATGGCTTCCGCGAGGAGGGCACCACGACGACGCCATTCGACATGGTGGTGCTCAATGAACTCGACCGCTACCATCTCGCGCTCGCCGCCATCGAACGCGTGCCGGGACTGGCCGAAAGGGCCGAAGGGCTTGCCGGCGAACTCCACGGCAGGTTGGCGAAGCACAAGGCCTATGTGCGCGAGCACGGCGAAGACATGCCCGAAATCCAGAAATGGAGCTGGCCCGACAAAGCCGCGACAAAGGGGCGCCAATGATGCGTCGGTCGATCCTGGCGCTGAATGCCGGCTCGTCCAGCATCAAGTTTGCGCTTTACGATCTTGTCTCATCACGGGATATGCAACTCGTTTCACGCGGCACGCTGGACCTGGGCGACAAACCCACACTGCGCGCAAAAGCGGCCGACGGAACGGGGCAGTGCGATCGGCCGCTCACCGCCGACAAGCGGCATGACGCGGCCATAGGCGAGATGCTGAATTGGGTGCAGGGCGAAATTGGGGAAAGAAACCTGATCTGCGCCGGCCATCGCATCGTGCATGGCGGAAGCGAGTTCATCGAACCTGTCCGTCTGACCACA
>NZ_RZRW01000359.1:0-6045 GCF_003998745.1 Mesorhizobium sp. M7A.F.Ca.US.014.04.1.1
ACATCAAGGCGGCACTCGACCGCTCGCTGATGCTGGTGACGGCGCTGGCGCCGACCATCGGCTACGACAATGCCGCCAAGATCGCCAAGACCGCGCACAAGAAGGGCACCACTTTGCGCGAGGAAGCGCTCGCCACCGGGCTGGTCAGCGAAGCCGATTACGACCGGCTGGTGCGGCCGGAGGATATGACGCATCCGGGGTAGGCAATTCCAGGAAAAGTGTCTGCGGTTTTCGGTCCGGAATTGCGTCAACCAAAAGCCCGGTATTTCGTGAGGGGAGAATTTACTCCCGTCACGACCTCACCCGAAGCGAATTTTGCGCAGGCCGCCCGATCACGGAAACGTAAGTACTGTGAACAATGTGTCGCCAGTCTGGTGGCTTTGGTGAACAGTCGGTTTGCTCTATCTCCCCGGCATCAACCCATCCCGGAGAGCCACCATGTCCACCAACATTTCAGTCGCCGGTTCCGGCGCATCCAATGCCTCGACCACCATCCTCCTCGGCCGCGTCCTGCTCGCGGTCATCTTCCTGCTTTCAGGTTTCGGCAAGCTCACCGCCATTAGCGGAACAGCGGGCTATTTCGGCAGCCTCGGCCTGCCCTTGCCGACCGTAACGGCCACCGTCGTCGGCCTGATCGAGCTTCTCGGCGGCCTCGCCATCCTCGTCGGCTTCAAGACCCGGATTGTCGCCTGGGTGCTGGCGGTCTTCACGGTCGCTACCGGTTTGGTCGCCCATACCGGTTGGGCCGACCAGATGCAGATGATCCAGTTTCTCAAGAACCTCGCCATTGCGGGCGGCTTCCTCGTGCTGGCTTCCTCGGGCGCCGGTGCCTATTCGATCGACGCCAAGCGCGGCTGAGCCAAGACCCGGCAATAGCCGAACAAGAAAGCGGCGCGGAATTTTCCGCGCCGCTTTTTCGTTGTTGGTGCATGACCGCCGATCTGTCGGCCGGAGTTTCTGATAGGATCGGGGCTATCGGGACGAGGCCGGCCGGCGGCCGACAACGGAGGTGAACATGCCCCGCAACGCGCTGCTCCTGCTCTCCCGGCTGCTGCTCGCCGCCCTGTTCGTGCCTTCCGGTTTCCATGCATTGAGCGACATCGCCGGCACCACAGGCTATTTCGCCGGCCTCGGCCTGCCGCTGCCGACACTTGCTGCCTGGGGCACGGGACTGTTCGAACTGATCGCCGGGCTGCTCATCCTGGTCGGTTTCCAGACCCGGATCATAGCGCTTCTGCTCGCTGCCTTCTGTATCGTCGCCGGCTTCATCGGCCATTATGGCCAGGGCGGCGGCGACGCGATGCTCGCCTTCCTGCACCAGCAGATGCTGATGAAGGACATTGCGATATCAGGTGGGTTTGTAGCGCTGGCGATGGCCGGCGCCGGCGCATGGTCGATCGACGGGCGCGGCGCGGTTTGATATTTTTGCGTAGATGGGCCCGAGCTGATCGACCCCACTCCGTCTCGGCTTCGTCGAGTCACCTCTCCCCTGATCGACGGGGTAGAGGAAGGCCGCGAGCCTATTGCCGCCAACGCTCTTCCAACGAGGCTCCCTTCCTTTCCCTCCGGAGGGGGGAAAGGTGGCGCTGCAAAGCAGCGACGGATTGGGGGAAGCCGGTCATCAAAGGCGAAGCCGCCGGCGAAGTACGACCGGCAGGTCTCCGCTTAAGTCAGATAAGACACGGGTCTGCTAGCAGCTAGCGCCTTATTTCACTGACATGCTGGGGCCACCCTCGACGGCCAGCACCAGCCGGCGGTTGGTGATCCTGGCCAGCTGCGCCAGGCGCCCGGCCGGCCGCTCGCCATAGAGATCGGCCAGCGATGCCGGCAAGACCAGCGCCAGCACGCCGTTGGCGCGCTGTTCCCATTTCAGCCTGGGCATGATGCCGGGCATCGACGCCGTCAGCAGGTAGACGACGCGCATCATCGCGGCGAGGACGCGGGCGCGCTCCAGATAACGCGGCGATGCCAGAGCCTTGATCTCGGGGGCGATGGCTTCGTTGAAGATGCCGTCGTGACGATAGGCGTTGGCCATCGCCAGGAAAGCACGGCCAGGATGGTCGACGCCGAAGAAGGACGCGTGCGCAATGATGTTGAGCGATTGCTTGCCGCGGTATTCGGGATGCGCGCGCCAGCCGATGTCCGCCAGCAATGCGGCCGCGTGGCGGTAGCGCGCCTCGTCCTCGGTCTCGTCGATGCCGAAGGCGGCAAAGGTCTTGGCGGTCCAGTCGACAAGTTCATGCGCATGGGTGACGGAGCGCGAGCGCAGGCGGGCGAGTTCCTCCGAGGCCGAAATCAGCGGATCGGCCTTCCGCTCGGCCTCGTCGAGCAGCGAATAGAGAAAGCCTTCGCGCACGCCAAGCGCCGAGACGATGATCTTCGACGGCTGCATCGCCGCCATGATCTCCTGCAGCACGATGGCGCCATAGGGCAGCAGCGAACGGCGGTTCTTCGAAACGCCTTCGATGCCCTTGACCTTCTCGATCTCGGCCTTGGCCACCTGCTTGAGGAAGTTCGCCGCGCTTTCGGCCGATATCTCGTAATGGTGCATGACGCCAAGCGGATAGTTGGTCATTTCCATGTGCAGCCGGGCAAGATTTCGCCAGGTGCCGCCGACGGCGTAGAAGGGCCTGCCCTGCCCGCCTTTCAACAGCTTGGCCTTCGCCAGTTCGTCACGCGCGATCCTGGCCGCCTGGGTCAGCGAGTTCTTCGCCATGTCCTGCAGGCGCAGGCCGCCCAGCGGCAGCGTGATGCCGTCGCCGATCGCCTCGCCGCTGACATCGACCAGTTCGAGGCTGCCGCCGCCCAGATCGCCGGCGATGCCATCGGCCGGATGGAAACCGGAAATGACGCCGAGCGCGGAATAGTACGCTTCCTGACGACCGCTGATCACTCGGATCTCGGTCTTCAGCACATCCTCGGCGCGGTGGATGAAATCGGGGCCGTTGACCGCCTCGCGGGCCGCCGCGGTCGCCAGCACATACATCTGCTCGGCGCCCGCCTGGTCGGAAAGCGCACGAAAGCGGCGGAACTCTTCCATCGAGCGCGTTACCGCCTCGGGGTCGAGCTTGCCCGTCGAAACGATGCCGCGGCCGAGACCGGCCAGCATCTTTTCGTTGAACAGCATGGTCGGCGAGCGCGCCAGCCCCTCATAGACGACGAGACGGATCGAGTTCGATCCGATGTCGATGATGGACAGCGGTCGGCGGTCCTGCAGCCGGCCCTGAGAATCAGACAGCATCAGCCGGACGCTGCAGCGTTCTTCTTGCGGCGCTTGAACTGCGCGATGCGCTTGGGCGCATGCGACTTCAGCGCGTCACCCCGTCCCGACAGGCTCGGATTGGTCATGAAATATTCCTGCGCGTTGAACGGTTCCTCGCCCTCCTCCAGCACGACGCGCCGGGAGGTTCCATCAGCCAATACGTCGAAACTTTGCTGATTGTCCATAATGTTGCCCAGCATGATCTGGCCAAGGATCTGTTCATGCACAGTTGGATTGGTGATCGGCACCATGGTTTCGACGCGGCGGTCGAGATTGCGCGGCATCAGGTCGGCCGAGGAGATGTAGACGATCGCCTCGTCCGACGGCAGGCCGAAACCATTGCCGAAACAATAGATGCGGCTGTGCTCGAGAAAACGGCCGACGATCGATTTTACGCGGATGTTTTCCGACAGGCCCGGAACCTGCGGCCGCAGGCAGCAGATGCCGCGCACGACAAGGTCGATCTCGACGCCGGCGCGGCTGGCATCGTAGAGCGCGTCGATGATGATCGGATCGACGAGGGCGTTCATCTTCATCCAGATGCGCGCCGGTTTGCCTTGCACCGCGTAGGCAATCTCGTCGGCAATGTGCTTCAGGATGCGGCTTCTCAGCGTGAACGGCGAGATCGCCAACCGCATTTCGTCCGTCGGCTCGGCATAGCCGGTGATGAAATTGAACAGCTGGGCGACATCGCGGGCAATCGTCGGATCTGTGGTGAAGAAGGACAGGTCGGTGTAGATGCGTGCGGTGACCGGATGGTAGTTGCCGGTGCCGAGGTGCACGTAATTGCGCAGCTTGCCGTCCTCGCGCCGCACCACCAGCGACATTTTCGCATGTGTCTTCAGTTCGAGAAATCCGAACACCACCTGCACGCCGGCCCGCTCCAGGTCGCGCGCCCAGCGGATGTTGGCTTCCTCGTCGAAACGCGCCTTGAGCTCGACCAGCGCGGTGACCGACTTGCCGGCCTCGGCCGCGTCGACCAGCGCGCGCACGATCGGGCTGTCGTTGGAGGTGCGGTAAAGCGTCTGCTTGATCGCCACCACCTCCGGATCGGCCATTGCCTGGCGCAGGAACTGCACCACCACATCGAAGGATTCGTAAGGGTGATGGACGACGATGTCCTTCTCGCGGATGGCGGCGAAACAATCGCCGCCATGCTCGCGGATGCGCTCGGGAAAACGCGGATTGTAGGGCGTGAATTTCAGGTCGTCGCGGGGAACGGCGACGATCTCGGAAATCTGGCTGAGCGCCAATGGACCGGTCAAGACGCTGATGCGGCTGGACGACACGCCAAGCTCGCCGGCGACGAAATCGCGCAATTCGCCAGGCATCAGCCTGTCGAATTCGATGCGGATCACCGATCCGCGCCGACGCCGCTTCAGCGCCGTTTCGAACAGGCGCACGAGGTCCTCGGACTCCTCCTCGACCTCGATATCGCTGTCACGGATGATGCGGAACGTGCCGGAGCCCTTGACCTCGTAGCCGGGGAAGAGCTTGCCGATATAGAGGCCGACAGCCTCTTCCAGCGGGATGAAGCGGACATGATGCTTGCGGTCCGGCAGACGGATGAAGCGCTTCAGCGCCACCGGCAGGCGCAGCAGCGCGCTCATCTCCTCGCCATTCTTGCGATGGCGCAATTGCAGCGCCATCGAGAAGCCGAGATTGGGGATGAACGGGAACGGATGCGCCGGGTCGATCGACAGCGGGGTCAGCACCGGGAAAACCTGTTCCTGGAAATGGTCTTCCAGCCAGATTTTCTCGTCCTTGGTCAGCGCATCGCGGGTGATGCTCTCGATGCCTTCCTTGTTGAGCAGCACGGTGAGCGCCGAAAGGCTCTTCTGCTGGTCTTCCTGCAGCCGCTCGACCTCACGCAGCAGCTGTTCGAGCTGCTGTTCGGGGGTGCGGCCGTCGGGGCTCTTCAGCGTGATGCCCTCGCGCACCTGGCCGGCAAGACCGGCGACTCGGACCATGAAGAACTCGTCGAGATTGGCGGCCGAGATCGACAGGAAGCGGACGCGCTCCAGCAGCGGATGATTGAGGTTCAGCGACTCCTCGAGAACGCGCCGGTTGAACTGCAGCCAGGAAAACTCGCGGTTGACAAACCGGTCCGGGTTGCCGCCTTCCGGGCGAGCCACCTCGACATCCACGAATTCGTTCTGCACCGGCTTCAGTTCGTTCATGATTCCCGCTCTTCCACACCCGCTCAAGCCGGCTAGCCAGTCACTCTAGCGACCCATGGTCCCTCCCGGAAACCGAAATCGGTTTTCGGGCCATGGGTTAACCGGCTTAACTTATCCTCTGACAGGCTTTTGCGACAGTTTGATTTCATCGAACTTGCAAAGAGGCCTGATATGATCCAGATGCAGACGAGACTGCGTTAAGGAGACGACGATGGCAGGCGGTTCCATTCCCCATTTTCAGAACGATGCGGGCTATCCGGCAATCGACATCGGCGTGAAGGAATTCATGTGCACGGGCGCCAATCCGCCTTTCGACCACCCGCATGTGTTTCTGGACATGGGCGACGACAATGAAAAAGTCTGTCCCTATTGCTCGACGCTCTACCGCTATTCGCCGAAGCTGAAGGCGACGGAAACGCTGCCGGCCGGATGCATCTACATCGAACAGGCCGCCTGAGACTTTCGCGACCAGCCCGATGAACGACACGCGTTCCCGGCAAATTGTCGTCGCCGGGGCCGGTGTCGCCGGATTGACCGCAGCCCTTGCGTTCGCCGAACGCGGCTACCTTGTTCGGGTGTTCGAACAGGCGCAGCGCCTGGAAG
>NZ_RZRW01000360.1:0-6041 GCF_003998745.1 Mesorhizobium sp. M7A.F.Ca.US.014.04.1.1
TCGCCGGTCTGCTCGGCATGGCGCAGTGCTGCCTGGATGGCGATGACCGAATAAAGGCCGGTGAAGATGTCCGAGATGGCAACGCCCGCCTTTTGCGGCTCGCGGCCGACCTCGCCGGTGATCGACATCATGCCGGCCATGGCCTGGATGATGAAGTCGTAGCCGGCGCGCGGTGCGTACGGACCGTCCTGGCCGAAACCGGTGATCGAGCAGTAGACGAGGCGCGGGTTGATCTTGCGCAGGCTGTCATAGTCGAGGCCGTATTTCTTCAGGCCGCCGAGCTTGAAGTTCTCGATCAGCACGTCCGAAGTGGCGACCAGCCGGCGCACCGTCTCGGCGCCTTCCGGGGTCGAGAAATCGATGGCGATGGAGCGCTTGCCGCGATTGCAGGAATGGTAATAGGCGGCCGACAGGTTCTCGCCGTCCTTGCCCATGACGAAGGGCCGCCATCGGGGCGCTCGACCTTGATGACATCGGCGCCGAGATCGGCAAGCAACTGCCCGGCCCATGGCCCGGCAAGGATGCGGGCGAGTTCGACGACGCGGACGCCTTTCAGCGGGGGCTCAGCCATGGATCACCGTGGTTGCCGCAATCACTGCGATTGCTGCGAAAGCAGAGCCTCTATCAAGCCCTGCAACGGCTGTCACGGCTCTTGCAATGGGCCAATCCGTCACGCTTTGAGGACTTCGTCGGCCCAGGCGGCGAAATCATCCATGATAATGTCGCGATTCACCTCGTTCAGGCTTTCGTGGCGGGTGTCGGCGTAAACCTTTGAAACCAGATTCGAAAAGCCCATCTTGCGCATGCGATTGGCAAGATGGGTGATCCCTTTGCCATAGTCGGAAGCCGGATCCTTCTCGCCGCCGACGATGCTGACGGGCAGGTCGCGCCGGATACCGGCAAAGCCGGCATCCTTGCCACCGTTCAGCGCCATACCGACGACGTCGCGCCACATCGACACCGAAGCGTCCCAGCCGCACAAGGGATCGGCAATGTATTTCGCCACTTCCGCTTCGTCGCGCGACAGCCAGTCGAACAGCGTGCGGTGATTGGGCACCGCCTTGCCCCAGGCCTGGAAGGTGAGTTTCGGCAGCAGGCGCGATGGCACGTCGGAGCCGAGCCGCATCCGTTCCCAGGCAAGGATGCCGAGCGCAAGCTGCCCAAGCGGGCCTTGGGAGAAATTGCCGTTCCAGATTGCTGCCGCGTGAACGCGTGGCGAGTGGCGCAACAGGTAGTTCAGCGCCACCGACGCACCCATCGAATGGCCAAACAGGATGACCGGTCTGTTTGGCCGTTCGCGGGCGATGAGATCATGGATGACGTCGACGTCGGCGATCACCTTGGCGGCACCGTCCCTGTCGGCGAACCTGCCGAGCGGAGCGTCGGACGCCTTGGTCGCGCCGTGGCCGCGATGATCGTGGACATAGACGTCGAAACCGCGCGAGCCAAGAAAATCGGCAAAGCGGGCATAGCGCGCTGCGTGCTCGGCTAGCCCGTGATTGATCTGGACGACGGCGCGTGCCCGGCCATCGGCCTGCCTGACGAAAAGATTGAGCTCGGCACCGGTCGGCGAGGCAACCACGCGCTGCTGGCTGAATGACATGCCGCCTGGTCCCGCCCTTGCTTTTGTCGTCGTTGGCTTTGTTTGCGCCGGCCCACATTATGCGTCAATCCGGCAAACCCGCTTTTCGCGACGATGTTTCTTGCGTTCGGTCAGCAAAATATCGCAATTCTGACATGGAGACAGCTTCAGTCTGTCGCCCACTTCTTCAGCCGGGGATTCTCCATGCGCATCGGTGTCGTTTTCGGATTGGCCATGTTGGCGGCGTCGCTGGCCGGGGCCGCGCATGCCGACGTGAAGATGAGCGGCAGCTTCGTCGCCGACGCCGCCTGTCCGGCGACGCAAGCGATCAAGAACGGCAAGAACCCCGGCAATGTCTCGACCGATGCCGGGCAGAGCTATCAGTTGCTTGCCGGCAACAAGGAGACGCCGACGCATTATCTCATCCTGGTGCCGGGCGCCGATCCGGAGCGCCGCTGGGTGAAGGTCAGCTGCGGCCATGTTTCCGGCAGCAGCGCGGCGACCGTGCCGGCCGCGCCTGACGGGCAAGGCAAGCCGGCGGCATCGGGGAAGCCCGAATACGTCTTCGCGCTGAGCTGGCAGCCGGCGTTTTGCGAGACAAAGTCGAACAAGACCGAATGCAGGGCACAAAGTGCCGGCGATTTCGACGCCACGCATTTCACCTTGCACGGCCTGTGGCCGCAGCCGAATGGCAATTTCTATTGCCAGGCGACGGCGAGCGACAAGGCCAACGACAATCCGGCCCACTGGAAAGACCTGCCGCCGGTCAATCTTGACGCCAACACCCGCACGGAACTCGATCAGGTGATGCCTGGAACGGCCTCCCATCTCGAACGGCATGAATGGATCAAGCACGGCACCTGCTACGGCAAGAGCCAGCAGGACTATTTCTCCGATGCGCTGAATTTGATGCGCGCGGTGAACAGTTCGCCGGTGCGCGATCTCTTTGCCAAAAACATCGGCGGCAAGCTAACGGCCGACCAGATCCGCGGCGCTTTCGACACTGCCTTCGGGGCGGGAGCAGGGGACCGCGTGCGCGTTTCCTGCGTCATCGATCCGTCGAGCGGCAGGCGGCTGATCGGCGAACTGACGCTCGGCCTCGCCGGCCCGATCGGCCCAAACAGCGCGCTCAAGGACCTGCTGCTGGCTTCGGTGCCGACCAACAAGGCAGGCTGCCCGACCGGCACCGTCGACGCTATCGGGTTCCAGTAAGGGCGGCTGAACGGCGCCCAGACTGCACGAGCAGCGGTCCAAGCTTGTCCGTGTGATTGGCCTGATCTGGCAAAAGCGATTGCCGTTCGCCGCCGCATCGCCTACATAGCGGCCAACCTCCATTCAATTCGACAAATCCAGTCGGTTTTTCAGGGAAAGCGCGCGTGGCACGCCAGTTCATCTATCACATGGCCGGCCTCAACAAGGCCTATGGCACCAAGAAGGTGCTCGAGAATGTCCATCTCTCCTTCTATCCGGACGCCAAGATCGGCATCCTCGGCCCCAACGGTTCGGGCAAGTCGACGATCCTCAAGATCATGGCTGGGCTCGACAAGGAGTGGAACGGCGAAGCGTGGCTCGCCGAAGGCGCCACTGTCGGCTACCTGGCGCAGGAGCCGGCGCTCGATCCGGACAAGACCGTGTTCGAAAACATCATGGAAGGCGTCGCCGCCAAGACCGCCATCATCGAGCGCTACAACGAATTGATGATGAACTATTCCGACGAGACGGCCGACGAGTCGGCCAAGCTCCAGGACGAGATGGACCGGCTGAACCTATGGGACCTCGAACAGCAGGTCGAGATGGCGATGGAAGCGCTGGGCTGCCCGCCCAAGGATTCGGAAGTCACCAAGCTTTCGGGCGGCGAGCGCCGCCGCGTCGCGCTTTGCCAGCTTTTGCTGCGCCAGCCCGACCTTCTGCTGCTCGACGAACCGACCAACCATCTCGACGCCGAAACCACGGCATGGCTGGAAAAGCATCTGCGTGCCTATCCGGGCGCCGTGATGATCATCACCCACGATCGCTACTTCCTCGACAACGTCACCGGCTGGATCCTGGAACTCGATCGCGGCCGCGGCATTCCCTATGAGGGCAACTACACCAAATACCTCGAAGCCAAGGCCAAGCGGCTCAAGCAGGAAGGCCGCGAGGACGATGCCCGCCAGCGCGCCATCGGCCGCGAGCGCGAATGGATCCAGTCGAGCCCGAAGGCCCGCCAGACCAAGTCCAAGGCGCGTATCCAGGCGTTCCAGGACCTTTTGGATGCAGCCGACAAGCGGCGTCCGAGCGATACGCAGATCGTCATCCCGCACGGCGAGCGGCTCGGCAATGTCGTGATCGAGGCGGAAGGCCTGTCGAAGGGCTTTGGTGACACGCTGCTCATCGACGGCCTGGAATTCAAGCTGCCGCCCGGCGGCATCGTCGGCGTCATCGGCCCGAACGGCGACGGCAAGACGACACTGTTTCGCATGATCACCGGCCAGGAAAAGCCGGATGCGGGTTCTGTGCGCGTCGGCGAAACGGTGAAGCTCGGCTATGTCGACCAGAGCCGCGATGCTCTCGATCCGTCGAAGACGGTGTGGGAAGAGATTTCCGGCGGCGCAGAAGTGGTCAAGCTCGGCAAGTTCGAGGCCAACACGCGCGCCTATTGCGCGTCGTTCAACTTCCGTGGCGGCGACCAGCAGCAGAAGGTCGGCAACCTCTCCGGCGGCCAGCGCAACCGCGTGCATTTGGCCAAGATGTTGAAGACCGGCGGCAATGTGCTGCTGCTCGACGAACCGACCAACGATCTCGATACCGAAACGCTGGCCGCACTCGAAGACGCGCTGGAAAATTTCGGTGGCTGCGCGGTCATCATCTCGCACGATCGCATGTTCCTCGACCGCCTGGCGACGCACATCCTCGCCTTCGAGGGCGACAGCCATGTCGAATGGTTCGAGGGCAATTTCGAGGATTACGAGCAGGACAAGATCCGCCGCCTCGGGCCGGATGCCGTCAACCCGCACCGCATGACCTACAAGAGGCTGACGCGGTAGGGGGGGTTCCGGGCGGCGATCTCAACCGGCATGAGGAGCTCAAATGGCTGATTGGTCCGCCGCCCAATATCTGAAATTCGAAGACGAGCGCACGCGGCCCGCGCGGGATCTTGTGGCGCAGGTGCCCGTCGACTTTCCACGCCGGGTCGTCGACATCGGCTGCGGGCCGGGCAACTCGACCGAACTGCTTGTCGAGCGCTGGCCGGATGCTGAGGTGAGCGGCTTCGACACTTCGCCCGACATGATCGAGAAGGCGCGGGCTCGCTTGCCCGAGGTCACCTTTGATCTGGCCGATGCCTCCAAATGGCAGCCGGCGGAGCCGGTCGACGTGATTTTTGCCAATGCGGTGTTCCAGTGGCTGCCCGAGCATCCCGCAGTCTTCCAGCGGCTGATGGGTTTCCTCGCGCCAGGCGGCGCGCTTGCCATCCAGATGCCCGACAATCTGGGCGAGGACTCCCACCGCCTGATGCGCGAGACCGCCGCCGAATTGCCGTTTGCCGAAAAGCTCAAGGGCGCGGCACGCGGGCCGTTGCCGCCGGTGTCGTCCTACTATGACCTCCTGTCGCCGCTCAGTGATCGGCTGGATATCTGGCATACCATCTACAACCACCCGCTTGCCGACGCGCAGGCGATCGTCGAATGGGTGAAGTCGACGGGCCTGAAACCGTTCCTCGATCCGCTGGATTCCGACGAACGGGCGATGTTCCTCGAAAGCTACACGGCCAAGATCGCCAAGGCCTATCCGAAAACGGCTAGCGGCAAGGTGCTTTTGCGCTTTCCACGCATCTTCATCGTTGCCAAGCGGGCCTGATTATCCATGTTGCACGAGGACCAGTCCGGCCTAAACCTTTGGTTTAAGCCGGCGTAAACCGCCGCGGTGAGAAAACTGTTGCGCCGGAGCGTTCCGGCGCCCACATGAAGCCCGCAACGCCTGCGGATGGGACGGACTGGACATGCATCGCGTCATCATCAGCGGCATCGGCGTTGAAATCCCTGAAGCCACAATCACCAATGAAGAGCTGGTGGCCAGCTTCAATGCCTGGGTCGACGCGGAGAATGCGCGCCGCCTGGGCACCGACGAGCCGCCGCTGGCGAAATCGGATAGCGACTTCATCGTCCACGCTTCGGGCGTGCGCACCCGTCATGTCATCGAGCGCGAAGGCATTCTCGACCCGACCCGCATGTCGCCGCGCATTCCGGCTCGGCCCGACGATGCGCTGTCGCTCGAAGCCGAGTTCGGCATCGCCTCGGCGAAGAAGGCTCTCGAGCATGCGGGGCTACAGCCGTCGGATATAGACCTGGTGATCTGCTCGGCCTCGCATCACCAGCGGCCCTATCCGGCGATCGCCATCGAAATGCAGGAGGCGCTGGGCACGAAGGGCGCAGGCTTCGACATGGGGCTCGGCTGTTCTTCGGCGGCGGCGGCCTTGGAC
>NZ_RZRW01000036.1:0-19403 GCF_003998745.1 Mesorhizobium sp. M7A.F.Ca.US.014.04.1.1
GCGTCAAGGGCATTCGCGGCGCCACCGTCTATACCGTCTCCGACAAGGCTTCGGACCCCGAGGCGCAGGCGCTTGCCGACCGTGAGAACCTCTCCGACCAGTTCGCCGGCATGGAAATCAAGAACGACAACAAGGAAGTCACCGACATCCTGATCGACCTGATCCGCCGCGAAACACACAACTTCTCGATGAGTTTCGCCCACACGCTGGTTGGCCAGTTGTCGACCAGCGTCGGTCTTATCAACAATCCGCAGCGCTCCGCGGGTTTCAAGGTGCTCAAGGCACCCGATGTGCCGTCGGTGCTGGTCGAACTCGGTTATCTCTCGAACGCCAAGGACGAGGCGCAGTTGCTCAACGCCGACTGGCGCGGCAAGGCGGCCCAGAGCATAACCAACGCCGTCGCGCTGTTCGCGTCGGCCAAGGCCGGATCGGGAACCGGAGGTTGACATGACCGGCGACGCCTGCAACCAGAGGCGGCGTTGCGCGACGACAACACCCAGTGCTTTTATTTCCGGCCAGCAGCCGTGAAATCAGGCATTGCCGTATTTTGTCCACATGGCGGCGACAAGGGTTTTCGATTACGGATTGGGACCGGCTCGAAAGCTTGCGTGAAAGGCGGCTTCGTTTAGGAAATTCCCGAACCAAGGACTGGAGCGGGTATGATTCGTCTCATTGGCTATTTTTTCGGCATCGGCACGACGCTGGCCCTTCTGGTCGCGGCGGGCGTTGCGATCTACATCGGCCATTTGTCGAAGGATCTGCCCGACTACGAGGTACTGGCCAAATACGAGCCGCCGGTGACCACCCGCATCCATGCGTCCGACGGCGCGCTGATGGCCGAATATGCGCGCGAACGGCGCCTGTATCTGCCGATCCAGGCCATTCCGGACCGCGTCAAGGCGGCCTTCCTGTCGGCGGAAGACAAGAATTTTTACAATCACCCGGGCATCGATGTGACCGGCCTCGGCCGCGCCATCATCGTCAACCTGCAGAATTTCGGCTCGGGCCGGCGCCAGGTCGGCGCCTCGACGATCACCCAGCAGGTGGCGAAGAACTTCCTGTTGTCCTCGGACCAGACCTACGAGCGCAAGATCAAGGAGATGATCCTCGCCTTCCGCATCGAGCAGGCCTATCCCAAGGATCGCATTCTCGAGCTCTACCTCAACGAAATCTTCTTCGGCTTCGGCGCCTATGGCGTCGCCGGCGCGGCGCTGACCTATTTCGACAAATCGGTCAACGAACTGTCCGTGGCCGAGGCCGCCTACCTGGCCTCCCTGCCCAAGGGGCCGAACAACTATCACCCTTTCAAGCATGCCGATCGCGCGATCGAGCGCCGCAACTGGGTCATCGATCAGATGGTCGAGAACGGCTATGTCACGCGTGAGGAAGGCAACAAGGCCAAGGCCGAGCCGCTGGGCGTGACGCCGCGGCGCAGCGGCACCTATCTGTTCGCCGGCGAGTACTTCACCGAAGAGGTGCGCCGCCAGATCATCGCCCGCTACGGCGAGAATGCGCTCTACGAAGGCGGCCTCTCCGTCCGCACCACGCTCGATCCGAAGATCCAGCTCATTGCCCGCAAATCGATGCAGAACGGGTTGATGAAATACGACACGCTGCGCGGCTATCGCGGGCCGGTGACATCGATCGATGTCTCGGGCGACTGGGGCGTGCCGCTTGGCGCCGTCAAGGGACTGGAGGATGTTCCCGAATGGTCGCTCGCCGTCGTGCTCGACAGTTCGGCGACCGGCCTGTCGATCGGCCTGCAGCCCGCACGGCAGGCGTCGGGCGAGATCGTCAAGGAGCGCGTCGAAGGCACTATCAGCAAGGAGGACATGGGTTTTGCCATGCGCCATGTGGTCGCCGGCAAGACCGTCAAGGCCAAGTCGCCGGCGGAGGTGCTGAAGCCGGGCGACGTCATCTTCGTGCAGAAAAACGATGGTGCCGAGGGCACCTACAGCCTGCGCCAGGTGCCCGAAGTGGAAGGCGGCCTGATCGCCATGGACCCGCACACCGGCCGCGTGCTGGCCATGGTCGGCGGCTTCTCCTATGCGCAGTCCGAATTCAACCGCGCCACGCAAGCCATGCGCCAGCCGGGCTCCTCGTTCAAGCCGATCGTCTATTCGGCAGCGCTCGACAATGGCTATACGCCGGCCTCGGTCATCATGGACGGGCCGATCACGATCCAGAGCGGCAACACGAGCTGGACGCCGAAGAACTATGACGGCACCGTCGCCGGTCCGGCGACCCTGCGCTCCGGCATCGAGAAGTCGCGCAACCTGATGACGGTGCGGCTTGCCAATGACATGGGGATGAAGCTGGTGGTCGAATATGCCGAGCGCTTCGGTGTCTACGACCATCTGGCACCCTATCTGCCAATGGCGCTGGGTTCCGGCGAAACCACCGTGATGCGCATGGTGTCGGCCTATTCGATCATGGCCAATGGCGGCAAGTCGATCAAACCGTCGCTCATCGACCGCATCCAGGACCGCTACGGCAAGACGGTGTTCAAGCAGGACGAACGTGGCTGCCAGGGTTGCAATGCGCAGGAATGGCAGAACCAGCCGGAGCCGGAGCTGGTCGACAATTCCGAGCAGGTGCTCGACCCGATGACCGCCTACCAGATCACCTCGATGATGGAAGGCGTCGTGCAGCGCGGCACCGGCGCCACCATCGGCGAACTCGGCCGTCACATCGCCGGCAAGACCGGAACGACCAACGATGAAAAGGACGCCTGGTTCATCGGTTACACGCCCAACCTCGTCGTCGGCCTCTACATGGGCTATGACACGCCGCGCGGCCTCGGCCATGGCGCCACCGGTGGCGGTCTCGCAGCCCCGATCTTCAAGGACTTCATGCGAGTGGCGCTGGACGGCACGCCCAATGTCGACTTCAAGGTGCCGGAAGGCATGAACCTGGTCGCCATCAATCGCAAGACCGGCATGCGTGCCGCATCGGGCGATCCCGGCACCATCATCGAAGCCTTCAAGCCGGGCACCGGTCCCGCCGACAGCTATTGGGTGATCGGCATGGGCGCCGACGGCTCAAATGCCACCGGTGGCGCGCTGTCGCCGCAAGCCAATCAGGCTATCCAGTCCGGCGGCGGCGGCCTCTACTGACGATTTTCAGGGGCGGATGGGCTGGCCTTGGGCCGGCCCATTTTGCTTTACAGCCGGCGGCGGCGTGCCTATGTATCGCGCCGACCGATTTCAGCAAACAGGACAGAACAGCCAGCCATGCGCGCGGAAACGCAGAATATTGTCGACGAGATCAGGCAGGCGATAACCCTGCTGAGGAGGCATCTTTGACTGGGATCAAGCCATAAAGCGGCTTGAATACCTCAATGTGCGCGCCGAGGACGCCAGCCTCTGGAACGAGCCGCTGGAAGCGCAGAAGCTGATGCGCGAACGCCAGAGCCTCGAAGAAGGCATCGCCTCGGTGAAAGGTCTGACGCAGGCGCTGGAAGACAATATCGGCCTGATCGAACTCGGCGAGGAAGAGCGCGATGAGGGCGTGATCGCCGAGGCGGAAGCCGCGATCCGCTCGATGCAAGGCGAAGCGAAGGCCCGCCAGGTCGAGACGCTGCTGTCGGGTGAAGCAGACTCCAACGACACCTATCTCGAAATCCATGCCGGTGCCGGCGGCACCGAAAGCCAGGACTGGGCCTCGATGCTGCTGCGCATGTACACGCGCTGGGCCGAGCGGCGCCGTTTCAAAGTCGAAGTGCTGGAAATGCATGACGGCGAAGAGGCCGGCATCAAGTCCGCCACGTTGATGATCAAAGGCCACAACGCCTATGGCTGGATGAAGACGGAATCGGGCGTTCATCGCCTGGTGCGTATTTCGCCCTATGACAGCAATGCGCGCCGGCATACGTCCTTCGCCAGCGTCTGGGTCTATCCGGTCATCGACGACACGATCGAGATCGACGTCTCCGAATCCGACGTCCGCATCGATACTTATCGCTCGTCCGGCTCGGGCGGCCAGCACGTCAACACCACCGATTCGGCGGTGCGCATCACGCATCTGGCCACTGGCATCGCGGTCGCCTGCCAGGCCGAACGTTCGCAGCACAAGAACAAGGCCAAGGCCTGGGAGATGCTGCGCTCGCGCCTTTACGAGGAAGAGCTGAAGAAGCGCGAGGCGGTTGCAAACGCCACCGAAGCATCGAAGAGCGATATCGGCTGGGGCCACCAGATCCGCTCCTATGTGCTGCAGCCCTATCAGTTGGTGAAGGATCTCCGCACCGGCGTCGAGAGCACCAGCCCGTCGAGCGTGCTCGATGGCGACCTCGACGATTTCATGGAAGCCTCGTTGTCGCAGCGCATCGAAGGCGGTGCCGGCGAAGCCGTGGCGGACCTGGACTAGGATATGCCCATATTCAGGTGAGGCCGGCCTGGCCTCATCTGAACATACCCCTGCGCACCACAGCAATGGAGGAGAGAGTGCCGAGCAAGCTCACCGGAAAATGCTTTTGCGGCGCGGTTCACTACGAGGTGGCCGACGAATTCCTCTATGCCGCGAATTGCCATTGTTCGGACTGCCGGCGCACCACCGGTTCGGCATTCAAGCCTTTCGCCGGTATCGAGCGTGAAAAGTTTGTCCTCACCGAAGGCGAGGACAAACTCCTGATCTTCGGCGACCAAAGCGGCCACAACGCGCATTGCTGCCAGTGCGGCTCCTTGCTTTATTCGCTCGTGCGCGACGGCGCCTATGTCCATGTCGCCATGGGAACGCTCGTCGACGACCCATCCATTCGTCCAACCGAGCACATCTTCGTCGGTTCGAAGGCGGGCTGGTTCACCATCACCGATGACCTGCCGCAGTATCAAGAGCACGTGATTGCCGGCTCCGACCAGCAATAGGCTGGAACCACAGCGGGCCAATCCCGTTTATTCGACGCCCGTTTGCCGGGAATTGACCTTGGCCTCATCTCGTCGGCGGTAGCGGATGCCTGACGTCTGTAGAACGATGTCGGGAATGCATGTTCTTGCGCCGACCAAGGAATCAGCCCAGCATCCAAGGGCTGGGAGAGAAAAAGCATTTATGGCCGGACGCGGCATATCTGCGACCCGACGATCCGGCCACTGGGAAGATACGTTCCGGGAACGGGCAAGCGAAACGCTTGATGCTCGTTTGAAAGGAACGTTTCCATGTCTGCTGCCACACTCAGATCGGCCAATGCCGTTCAACCGGCTGGCCGACTTTTGTTTTCCCTGTTCGCGATCGGCGCGATGGCAATGCTGACGGCACCTGCCTTCGCGCATGACGCCACGCCCACGGCGGCAAAGCCACAAGGCTGGAGTTATCCGTTCGCATGCTGCGCCAACTATGATTGTCGCACGACCCATACAGGCGAAGTGCTGGAGAAACCCGAGGGCTATGTCATCGCCGGAACGGGTGAGGTCGTTCCAATGACCGACAAGCGTGTCAAGGACAGCCCGGACGGCGAGTTCCATTGGTGCGCGCACCAGGGGGGCCTCGACGCCGGCAGGACAATCTGCCTGTTCGTGCCGCCGCGCTCGTATTGACGATAGGAGCGCATTCCTACGTCCGCCTGATCGCGTGTGACGGGACGGGCTTGCTGAGACGCGCCTGTCGCGGTAGCGCCGGTGATGCTTGCTGACAGACAGTTGTCAGGAGCACCTCTTTATGCTGCCTTTGCCGCACAGGGTGGCGGCGACAGGAGGAGTTCGTTGATGACCATCAAGGCAAGCTGTCATTGCAAGGCGACGACGTTCGAGGTTTCGCAAGCACCGCAGACGGTGACGCAATGCACCTGTTCTTTCTGCTCGAAACGCGGCTCGCTCTGGGCCTATTACGTGCCTTCGCAATTCAAGCTCACCAGCCCGATGGAGAACGTCTCTTTCTATCGTTGGGGGTCGAAGACCGTAAAGCACGGTTTTTGCGCCACCTGCGGCTGCGGCACCTTTACCGAAACGCCGGACTGGTCGACAGGCGAGCCGGATTTCGACAATCCCAAGATCAGCGTCAACTCGCGGCTGTTCGATGATTTCGATCTCGACAAGGTCGAAGTGGTTGTCATAGACGGCAAGAACCTCTGGTAGCTTATCCAAACCATTCCGGCACGGCGATGCGGCGCCACCACCGGGTATTGGTCACTCGGGAAAAGCCGTGAACGGCGCTTTTGCCGTTCCGCTTTTCGCCGCAATTCATGGTACAAGTCGCGGGAAGGGCTGATTTGGCGCCACCGCAAGGCGTGACTTGGAGAGGGACCATCCTATGAAAAAGACTGTGCTCGTCGTCGTGGCGACGGCTGTGCTCGTGAGCGCCTGCACCACCACCGATCCGTATACAGGCGACCAGAAGATTTCCAACACGGCGGCCGGCGCCGGCCTTGGCGCCCTGGCGGGTGCCAGCCTTGGCCTGCTTGCCGGTGGCAACGACCGCCGCAACGCACTGATCGGCGCCGGCATCGGCGCGCTGGCCGGCGGCGCCATCGGCGCCACGATGGACCAGAACGAGGCCGAACTGCGCCGGCAGCTCGAGGGCACCGGTGTCAGCGTCACCCGCAGCGGCGACCAGATCATCCTCAACATGCCGTCCGACATCACCTTCAACTCGGATCAGGATGCGGTGAAGCCCGGCTTCTACCAGGTCCTGAACTCCGTCGCGCTGGTGCTGAAGAAGTTCAAGCAGACCACGGTCGACGTGTTCGGCCACACCGATTCGACCGGTGGCGACCAGCACAATTTCGATTTGTCGCAGCGTCGTGCTTTGGCGGTGGCGAACTATCTGTCCGGTCAGGGCGTGGATCAGCGGCGCTTCGCCGTCACAGGCTTCGGCAAGACACGTCCGGTCGCATCCAATGCCACAGCCGAAGGTCGGGCCCAGAACCGCCGCGTCGAGATCCAGCTGTCGCCGCTCACCTGATCCGTCCGGCAAGCGGATGCGAAACGGCCCTCATGCGGGGCCGTTTTTGTTTGAGCTGACATCGGCGCTCTGGATGGGTACGGTATAGATTTAGTTATTGCTAAAATATAGCTTTCCGGCGGCCATGGAAAGGAATAGCATCATGGCAGTCCAGCGGGGATGAGGCGGTGTAACCGGCCGCGCAATCAGCATTTTTCCGCCTCGGTCTTGCACGGCCAGATCAGAAATCTGGGAGGAATGCATGACAAGAACAGCCAGCCTTGGGCGCTGTGGCGTCCTCGTTTTAACAGGTTTGGTAGGCGCGTGGCTGAACGTTGCTTCGGCTCGGGCCGAGGACGCCAACAAGGCCGACATCGAAGCCTTGAAAAAGTCGCTCGCCAAATATGAGGATTACACCGCTGCCGTCCGCGATCTCTATCTGTCGACGGTCGGCTGCGTCTACTACAGCGGAGAAAAGATAGCGGGCGCGATGGATTACCCGAAGGGCGCCATGGGTATTCACTTCGTCAATGTCCCGAGTGTCGGCCAGAAGCTCGACCCGATGCACCCCAACGTGCTGATCTATGAACCGACCAAGAAGGGTTTGCGGCTGGTGGGCGCGGAATGGCTGGTGCCTCTGACGCCGGACATAAAGGAGCCTCCGAAGCTGTTTGGCCAAACCTTCATGGGGCCGATGGAGGGGCACTACCCTCTCATCCCGAAGGAGTTCGTCCATTACGACCTTCATGCCTGGCTCGGGGACAATCCGAACGGCATGTTCAGTCCGACGAACCCGAACGTGAAATGCTCGAAGGCCGAGTTTCCGATGCTGGAAAAACCGACCAAGATGATGCCTGGGCCGATGTAACGGGCGAACCAGGCTGGAGCTCTACCGAGAAGGCAAGCCGGATGGCTGGCTTGCCTTCGAAGCGGTCGGGATCAGACCTTGGCGACGATCCGCATGAAGGCCGGCATGTCATCGCCGAAGCCAACGGTGGAATCGTTGTCTTCCTGGTGACGTTGGCGGGCAGGGCGGCTGTTGTCTCGCTGCGGCCGGGTATCGCCGCGTTCCTGTGCGCGCTGTTCGTTGCGATCGGACGATTTGCGCTCGGTGTTTTCCGAACGGATCGCTTCCTTGCGCGAGCGCCGTTCGCCGACGTCGGCGGCTGCCGCTGCGACCTCGGCCGCCGGCTGGTCCTCGCGGACTGTTTCCGGTGCCGTGTCTTCGCTGCGCTTGGCGTGGCGTTCGCGCGGTTTGCGCTCGCCGCCCTTTTCCCTGCTGCGGTCGTCGTCCTTGCGACCGGCGCGGCGCGGTGCGCCCTTGCCACGGCGCGGAGCATCGTCCTCGCCGCCTTCGCTGGCAACCACCGTCGACAAGTCGCCGTCATGCCATTCGATCTTGTTGCCGATCAGCCGCTCGATGGCGTCGATGTATTTGGTGTCCGACTTGGTCGCGATGGTGAAGGATTTTCCGGAGCGTCCGGCGCGGCCGGTACGGCCGATACGGTGGACATAATCCTCGGCATGGATCGGCACGTCATAGTTGAAGACATGGCTGACGTCGGGGATGTCCAAGCCGCGCGCGGCGACGTCGGAAGCGACGAGGTAGCGCAGCTTGCCGTCGCGGAAATTGGCCAGCATCTGCATGCGCGCGCGCTGGTCCATGTCGCCATGCAGCGCACCGGCGTCGAAATCATACTTCAGCAGCGAGCGGAACAGTTCCGACACTTCGACCTTGCGGTTGCAGAAGATGATGGCGTTCTTCAGTTCGGCATCTTCGGCCTTGATCAGGTTGCGCAGCGTCTCGCGCTTGTCCCACGGCTTGGAGCCTGATTTGACCAGCCGCTGGGTGATGTTGGTGGCGGCGGACGCGGCCTTCGAGACCTCGACGCGCACCGGCGCATGCAGGAATTTCTCGGTCAGCTTGGTGATTTCCGGCGGCATCGTCGCCGAGAAGAACAGCGTCTGCCTGGTGAACGGGATCATCTCGCAGATGCGCTCGATGTCGGGAATGAAGCCCATGTCGAGCATGCGGTCGGCTTCGTCGATGACGAGGATCTCGACGCCATTGAGCAACAGCTTGCCGCGCTCGCGGTGATCGAGCAGGCGGCCGGGCGTCGCGATCAGCACGTCGACGCCGCGCTCCAGCTTCTTGTTCTGTTCGTCGAATGAGACACCGCCGATCAGGAGCGCGATGTTGAGCTTGTGGTTCTTGCCATATCGGATGAAATTCTCTTCGACCTGCGCGGCGAGTTCGCGCGTCGGCTCCAGGATCAGCGTGCGCGGCATACGGGCGCGGGCCCGGCCGTTTTCGAGGCGGGTCAGCATCGGCAGCACGAAGGAAGCCGTCTTGCCAGTGCCGGTCTGGGCGATGCCCAAAATATCCTTGCCGAGCAAGGCGTGCGGGATCGCACCAGCCTGGATCGGCGTCGGCTGGGTGTAGCCGGCGTCGGTGACTGCGGAAAGGACCTTCGGCGACAGGCCGAGGTCTGCGAAGGTCAACGCTTCTTGAGCGGTCGTGGTGTCTGAGGACAAGTGTTGTTGTCTTTGGCTGGTTCGGGGAAGCGCAACGGCGTCTAATGGCGTCGCGGCAAGCGCCACGCGCCTGCAAGATCGGTATTGCAATTAGGAGCAAGCCCTCGATTTGTCAACAGAAACGGGCAGCAATGGCACGATTGTGAAGTTGTAACCTTAATCGGGATGCTTAATCGACCTGTCGGTCGCAGAGCCGGCTCAATAGCGGAACTGTTCGGCGAGAATACGCTCGTTCCAGGAATGATTGGGATCGAACAGCAACGTTGCTGTCGCCGTGGGTGATTCTCGCACCGTCACCGAGGTCACCGCCTTGACCTCGGTATGGTCGGCGGCGGCGTTCACCGGCCGCTTTTCCGGCTCGCGGATGTCGAAGCGCACCGTCGCTTTGTTGGAGAGCAGCGCGCCGCGCCAGCGGCGCGGGCGAAACGGGCTGACCGGGGTCAGCGCCAGCAGCGGCGCGTCGAGCGGCAGGATCGGCCCGTGCGCCGAAAGATTGTAGGCGGTGGACCCGGCCGGGGTTGCGATCATGACGCCGTCGCAGTTCAGTTCCTCAAGCCGGACCTGTTCGTCGACGGTGATGCGGATCTTGGCCGTCTGGTACGATTGACGCCACAGCGCCACCTCGTTGATAGCCAGTGCCGAAATCGTTTCGCCTTCCGAGGTCACGGCCAGCATCTCCAGCGGGCGGATGGTTTCGGCGACGGCGGCTTCGAGACGCTCGGTCAGGCCACCGGAACGATACTCGTTCATCAGGAAGCCGATGGTGCCACGGTTCATGCCGTAGACCTTCTTGCCGGTCCCCATCGTGTCGCGCAGGGTCTGCAGCAGGAAGCCGTCACCCCCAAGGGCAACGACGATCTCGGCCTCCTCGACGGAAGACTGGCCATAGCGCGCCGACAGGCTTTCCAGCGCCGTCTTGGCGTCAGCGGTGTCGGACGAGACGAAGGCGATGTGGCTGGCGGCTTTGCTCATGGCTCCCCGATGACGACCGGTGGCAGCGGCAGGGCCGCGCCAATTTCGGGGTAGCATGGGCGGGGTAGGTCTGCAAACGGAGCCGCCATCCCGGATGGCAATGCCATTCCGGGATGGCGAGGCGACCGCGGGACGGCGGATGCGGACATGCGTTCGCGTATCATGACAAAGGCTACGCGAATGTGATGGTTAAGACCGGCCTTAAAGTCTCGTAAAGCCGGATCGGTCATGTTAGCCGGCAGTGGATGGGTGGCGTGGGGGCTAGCCAGTCGAGGCCGACATATTGCCGGTAACACGCCTGATCATTGTCTTTCTGATGCTGGGAAGCTTCGCGCTGCTCTTTGCCGAACTGGTGCGCCAGTCCGAAGAGACGAGCTTCCGACCGCAGCCCACGGCGTCGCGCTGTGGTGACGCAGCCGGAGCGCCATGCCCGCAAAGGGCGCTGTAGCGCTGTAACCTGATCATCCTTTCGGACGACCGGCGGCATTGGCGGCCGCTTCGGTGCGCGACATCGCGCGGCAGTTTCTCTCCTTAAAAGCAGAGGCCGGTCGGCTGCCGCACGTTCCACTCGTGAAAGCTTGCTGTTTGCACTCGCGGCGCTTGGCGGTGTAGATGGGTGCACCGATTGGCGGAAAGGTTTTTGGGTAGCCTCGTATCCGCCGTTGTTGGGAAACAAGCCCTGCGGCTCGTTGACTGGCCGGGTGTCTGGAGCAGGGGGTTCCATGTCGCGCAGCGTGTTGATTTCTGGTGGCTGCGGCTTCCTCGGCTCACATCTGGTCGACCGTCTGTTGCGGCGAAGCGATCTGGAAAAGCTGATCGTCGTCGACAATCTTTGGACCGGGACGCGAGACAACGTCGCACATATCGCCGATCCGCGTTTCGATCTGCAGATTGCCGATGCCGAAAGCTTTTCATCCCTTCAACGCTTCGATGAGATCATCCATCTCGCGTCGCCGGCTTCGCCGCTTTGGTACATGCGCGAGCCGGTACGCACGATCAAGGCCAACATCGGCGGCGCGCTCAATCTTCTGACGCTGCTCAAGCCCGGCGGCCGTTTCTGCTTCGCCTCGACCTCGGAAGTCTATGGCGACCCCCTGGTTTCACCCCAACCCGAGAGTTACAGGGGATCGGTGGACTGCACCGGTCCCAGGGCCTCTTATGATGAAAGCAAACGCTGCACCGAGGCATTGCTGTTCGAACAGCAGCGGGTTGTCGGGCTCGACATTCGCGTCGTCAGGATTTTCAACACATATGGGCCGCGAACCCGCATCGACGACGGACGCGCCGTTTCGAACTTTGCCATCCAGGCTCTGACAACCGGGGTGCTGACGGTCTATGGCGACGGGTCCCAATCGCGCAGTTGGGGTTATGTCGACGACATCGTCGAGGGGCTGGAACGTTACTTCTGGCGCGACGGCATCTCGCATCGCGGCCCTCTGAACATCGGCAACGATCACGAGGTTTCCGTCCTGCGCATCGCGGAATTCGTCAGGTCGCTTGTCCCCGGCAGCCGCATCGAGCACCACCCTCCGGCTCCCCAGGATCCGACAAATCGGCGTCCGGACCTGACGTCGGCGAGGCATGTCCTTCCTGGCTGGGAAGCCAGGACGGGCTATCAGGAAGGCATCGGGCGCACCTTCGATTGGTTCCGTCAGCGAATTGCGGCCGGAACCGTTGCGGCCCCAACGGCCTGACGCGCCCGACGTCGCGGCCAAAGCTCTTTCCTGGCTGCCCACTTGGTCACCACCGCATCGGGCGCATCGATCGGCGAGCCATGGCCGTATCCGCATAAAGATATTGACTGCATGTTTAGTCATAGTTACTCCTGAGGTCGCGAATTGAGTTGGACAGCCGGCGCCAGCCGGTGAATGGCCACCGTGAAGAGGGGAATATCTCGACTGCGATGCGGCTTGCCGTTGCCGGTGCGCCGCATGCCGCAAATGCGATGCCGACGGCCGTTCTCGTGCCGTCGATCGGCATTGTCGCGGCCATCTTTTCGTCAGCAGGAAACGGACCTGAGGCCGTAACGCCGCCGGTCCCAACAATGGGAGCATACAGCATGAACTGGAAACTGACCGCGACGGCCATCGGCCTGTCGCTGCTGACTGTCACGGGCGTTGCCCATGCCGACGGCGAACTCAACATCTACAATTGGGGCAACTACACCAGTCCCGAGCTGATCAAGAAGTTCGAGGAGACCTACAAGGTCAAGGTCACCGTCACCGACTATGATTCCAACGATACCGCCCTGGCCAAGGTCCGGCAGGGCGCCTCCGGCTATGACATCGTCGTGCCCTCGGCGAGCGTCGTGCCGGTCTGGATCAGCGAAGGTCTGCTCTTGGAGACCGATCCCAACAAGATGGAGAACTTCAAGAACGTCGATCCCAGGTGGGTCGATGTTCCATTCGATCCAGGCCGCAAATATACCGTTCCATGGCAGTGGGGAACGACCGGCATTTCGGTGAACAAGTCGGTTTATGCCGGCGACCCCAACACATCGGCGATCTTCCTCGACCCACCCCCCGAACTCGTCGGCAAGATCAATGTCGTACCCGAAATGGGTGACATCATGTTCCTCGCCATCGCTTACGAGGGTGGCAAATATTGCAGCAGCGACATGCAGATGCTGAAGAAGGTGCATGACAAGCTGGTGGAGGCCAAGGCGAAATGGCTTTCGCTCGACTATGCGGCCGTCGACGGCCTGGGCAGGGGCGACATCGCCGCGGGCGTCAACTGGAACGGCATATCGCTGCGCGAGCGGCTTGAGAACGACAAGATCGTCTATGGCTATCCCAAGGAAGGCTATCCGATCTGGATGGACAATGTCGCTGTCCTCAAGGACGCCAAAAACGTCGACAACGCCAAGCTGTTCCAGAATTTCATCATGGATCCGCAGAATGCGGCGCTGATCTCAGCCTTTGCGCGTTATTCGAACGGCATCAAGGGCTCGGAAGCCTTCATGCCCGACGACATGAAGACCGCGCCGGAAGTCAACATTCCCGCCGATTTCGCCGCCAAGGGCCAGTTCATGCAGGCATGCCCGCCCGACGTGCAGGCGCTCTACACGAAGATCTGGACCGATCTGCAGAAATGACCTGACCAGGCTTTCCCGCGCCGCAGCACGCGGCGCGGTCATCTCCGTCCATGCAACGCGATGCGCAGATCGCAGGAGACTTCCCATGACCGATCTCGACCTTTGCTACATGCCGGCCAGCGAGGCGCTGCGGCTGTTCAAGGCAAAGAAGCTTTCGCCCGTCGAACTGATGCAGGCCACCATCCGCCGCGCCGAAGCCACCAAGCCGACGATCAACTGCCTCACCTTCACGCATTTCGACGAGGCGATGGATCTGGCCAGGAAAGCCGAGGCGAAATACGCCAGGGGGGCCCGTACCGGGGCGCTCGAGGGGCTGCCGATCGGCATCAAGGACGAGAGCTACATCAAGGACAAGCCGACCTCGCACGGCTCGCTGCTGTCCCGGGATGCCATCGGTGGCCATACGTCGACGATGAACGAGCGCATCATCAAGGCCGGAGGCATTGTCCATGCCCGCACGGCGACGCCTGAATTCAGCTGCGCCGGCTACACCTGGTCGAAACGCTGGGGCGTGACGCGCAATCCGTGGAACCCGGATTTCACGCCCGGCGGTTCGTCCGGCGGTGCCGCGGCGACGCTGGCGTCCGGCACGTCGTCGATCGCCACCGGCTCGGACATTGCCGGGTCGATCCGAATTCCCGCGTCGGCCTGCGGTCTTGTCGGCTTCAAGCCGCCTTACGGGCGCAATCCGGACGAGCCGCCGTTCAACCTCGATTTCTACTGCCACACCGGACCTTTGGCGCGAAACGTCGGGGATGCGATCCTGCTGCAGAACGTGATGGCCGGACCGAGCCCGCTCGACATCGCCACGCTCCGCCCCAAACTGCGCCTGCCCAGCGACTACAAGCCGATCAAGGGCTGGAAGATTGCTTTCTCGATGGACCTCGGTTCTTTCGAGGTCGATCCGGACGTGCGCAAGAACACGCTTGCCGCCTGCGATGTGTTTCGCTCGCTTGGCGCCACGGTCGAGGAAGTCGATCTGGGCTGGGGCGACGACGTGCTCAAGGCGGGCATGGCCTATCTCGAACATCTGTTCGGCGCCTCACTGTCGCAACTGCTCAAGGAGCACGGCAAGGACATGACGAGCTATGCCAGGCAGTTCGCCGAGGACGGGCAAAGGTCGAAGGCGACGGACTTTGTCGGAACACTGGAAGTGGCGGCCAGGATGTACCAGACGCTGGGGCCGCTGCTGGAGACCTACGATGTGCTGATCTGCCCGACCAACGCGCTTCCCGCCGTGCCGGCGGAGTTCGATCAGACAACGGGCACGGTCGAGATCAACGGCAAGCAGGTGAACCCGTCGCTTGGCTGGGTGATGACGACGCCGTTCAACATGATGAGCCGCTGTCCGGTTCTATCCGTGCCGTCGGGCCGGGCGGCAAGCGGCGTGCCGACAGGCATCCAGATCGTCGGCCGCACCTATTGCGATGCCGATGTCTTCCGGGCGGCCATGGCCTATGAGATGGCCAAGGGGCAGTGGTACACAAACGCCGAAACGCGCCCGTCGCTATAACAGGGCGATGCGGCCCTTGCCGCGATCGTGGTTGATCTGCGGTTTCGGTTGTGGTGAGCCGACGCCGGACACCTCGAATAGACGGATCCGTGGCGGCGCCGGCGATCGCCGGCAGAAGTCCGAAAGGAGCTGGACGAAGATGGCGCAACAAAACACTGCGGCGGCAAAACGCAAAGGCGCAACGGCGAAGAATGGACGTGCGGCAAACGATGCCGCGCCGCCCAAGGACCGTCGGCGCGAACGCGGCGAAGCCAGCGTGCAGCGGATCATCGACGCCACCATCGAGCTCATCGCGGAGGAGGGACTGGCAAGCGTCACCATGCAGCGCATCGCCGAACATGTCGGCTCGTCCAATGCCCTGGTCGTCTTCCATTTCCGCAGCAAGGAGAACCTGTTTCGCGCCGTCCTGCAGTATCTCAGCGATCGATACGACGAGCTGTGGGTGACGCTGGTGCGAGCGCCCGGCCTGTCGCCGGTTGAGCGGGCCCTGGGCGCGGTCGATTGCGCGCAACGTTTCGCCCGCCAGCACCCGAAATGGGTTTCGGTCTTTGTCGTGTTCTCCAGCGACCGCAAGAGCATGCAGATCTACAATGAGATCGGCCTGCCGAGCGATCTTGCCTACACCGCCGAAGCGCGCGAGTTGCTGATCGAGATTTCGCGCAGCGGCGGTTACACCGACGTCGACATCGACACGCTGTCGGAGAGCCTGAATTATCTGGTCCACGGCGCCTGGTATTGGGATCATCTCAATCCATCCAGCCGTGACACCAACGTGCTGCGCAAGACCATGCTGCTCCTGCTGCATCAGGCATTCCCGCGGCATTTCGAACTGATGCGCTAGAGCAATTCCAGGAAAAGTGTGAAACGGTTTTCCGTCCGGAATTGCGCCAAACAAGGAGTTGGAGTGGTTCGCCGTTTCCGTGAAACGGTGAACCGCTCTGACCGCTTTCATGGCTGCCGCAGATGGCAGCCGGCCTGCCGCTTCTGTTCCAGATACTCGTCGACAAGCTGGCGGTAGCGCACCTTGCCGAAACTCGGGAAATGGCCGCCATGCACGACCGAGACATCGAGGTCGCGCAGGCGCAGCAGTGTCGCCATGTAGTCTGATATGTCCGAGTGGTAGACGTCGTCGATCAGCGGGCCGTCATAGATGATATCGCCTGATAACAGGATGCCCGTCCTGTTTTCATAGAGCGCGATGCCGCCGGGCGAATGGCCGGGCGTGTGGATCACCTCGAAGGCACGATCGCCGAGATCGACGACGTCCCCATGCTTGAGCAAACGGCCTGCCGGTGCGGGCGGAATACGGTAGCGCGCCGTGTTCCAGCCTTGCGGCTGGCAATCGAACATTTCGTCGGTCGCATAGGTGTCGGCTGCCGTCCACTCGTTACGCGGATCGGCGAGGATCCCGGCCTCGGCGGCGTGCACGCACCGTTCGGGAAATTCGTGGTGGCAGCCTATATGATCGAAATGCGTGTGGCTGGCGACGCAAATCAGCTTGCGCTCGCTGACCAACGGCACGTGACGCCTGAGGCTGAAATGGCCAAGCCCGGTGTCGAACAGAAGGTCACGATCGCGGCCGCGCACATGCCACATGTTGCAGCGGAAGAACGGTTTTATCCAAGGCTCGTGGATCAAGGTCACGCCATCGCTCATGCGGATGGTCTCGTACCAGTCTGGTGCCTCGATGACCGCAAGCGTTGCCATGTTTCAATCCGTCAGAAAGTTCAGTCCGTCAGCAGGATGATCTGGTCGGTATCGCAGGAAATCGCGACCCTGTCGCCCGGCTGGACGGTCGCCGTCGCGGGCAATTTGGCGATGAAGTGGAGCGAAGGGTCCTCGACGGAAACGGCGAGCACGCGCTTGAAGCTGCCCTGGAAAACCACGTCGCTCACCTCGGCTGTGCCAAGCCTGACACCGCCGCGCGCCTCGCCGAGGACAAGATGCTCCGGCCGTATGGCCAGCGCAACGGTAGAGCCGACCGGCAAGGCGCCGGGCAGCGAGACCGGCCCGACCGGCGTCGCGACGGTGCTTGTCCTATCCTTCGCCTCCGTGACCGTGCCGGCGAGGATCGTGCTTTCGCCCATGAAGGTCGCCGAAAAACGCGTCGCCGGCCGTGCGTAGACGCGCTCTGGCGGACCTTCGTCCTCGATGCGCCCGTCATTCATCACCACGCAATGGTCGGCCAGCGCCATCGCCTCTTCCTGGTCGTGCGTGACATGGATAAAGGCGGTGCCGACGCGCTTCTGGATCGCCTTCAATTCATCCTGCATCTGCCGGCGAAGTTTGAGGTCGAGGGCGCCGAGCGGCTCGTCGAGCAACAGCACCGCCGGCTCGATCACCAGCGCCCGCGCCAGCGCCACGCGCTGCCGTTGGCCGCCGGAGAGCTGATGCGGCTTCTTGTCGAAGGCAGAGGCGAGACCGACCAGCGCCAGCGCCTCGCGCGCCTTTGCGGCGCGTGTCGCGCCGTCGACGCCCTGCATGCGCAGGCCGAAGCCGACATTGCTGCCGACGCTCATATGCGGAAACAGCGCATAGTCCTGGAACACCGTCGTCGTCGGGCGCTTGGCCGGCGGCACCGACGTGCAATCCTCGCCACGGATGAACACCTTGCCTTCGCTGGGGGTGACGAAGCCGCCCAGAATGGACAAGAGCGTCGTCTTGCCGGAGCCGGACGGCCCGAGCAGGATCGTGTAGCTGCCGGGCTCGATCTGCAGCGAGACATCCTTCAGCACGGTGTGCTGGCCGAAGCGATGCGAGACACTGCTGATGTCGACGAGGGGCGCGCTCATGCCGGCTTTCTCCGAAGCAATGTCAGTTCAAAAAACACCACCAGCACGATGGAGACGGCGAAGACCAGCGAGCCGACGGCATTGGTCTTGGGATTGAGGCCGGAACGCAGCAGGTTCCAGATCTCGACCGGCAGCGTGGTGTCGAAGCGGGTGAGCAGGAAGGAGATCACGAATTCGTCCCAGGAGAAGGTCATCGACAGGAAGAAGCCGGCGAAGATGGCCGGCGCCATGACCGGCACGGTGATCAACAGCAGCACCTTCCATTCCGGCGCGCCGAGGTCGCGCGCGGCGCGCTCGATGTTGATCTGATGGTCGCCCATCTGGCTGTAGATGATGGCAAAGCACAGCGGCAGATTGATCACGACATGGCCGATGCCGGCAGCCAGTAGCGATTTCGGTACGCCGGCCCAGTTGAACAGCACCAGCAGCCCCATGCCGATGATGAGATAGCTGACCGTCAGCGGCAGGGTGATCAGCCCGCGCAGCAGGCCGGAGCCGGGCAGGACGAAGCGGGCAAAGCCCCAGGCGGAAAGGAAGCCGAGCGTCACGGCGGCGAGCGACGAGATGGACGCGACCAGCAGCGAATTGACCAACGCCGAAGTCAGCCGTGGGTCCGAGAGCACCGCGTCGTACCAGCGCAGCGACGGGCCGGTGAAGGGCGGGATCGGGAACGACGTCGCCTGCAGCGAAAACAGTACCAGCACGATCACGGGCAGGAAGATGAAGCCGTAGACGGCAAGCGCGTAGAGCCAGGAGGCGATGCGGACAATCCTGCGCATCTCAGGCCCGCTCGATCTTCAGCCAGTGGGCGCAGGCGAGATAGGCGATGGTGACCACCGCCATCAGGATGATCGACAGCGCCGAGGCCAGCGGAAAGTCGCCGCGCCGGCCGATCTGCATCATCACCAGCTGCGGCATCAGCAGCTCGTTGTTGCCGCCCAGGATCTGCGGCGTGATGTAGTCGCCGATGCACAGCACGAAGGTGAGGAAGGCGCCGACCATGATGCCGGGCAAGGTCAGCGGCAGCACGACATGCAGGAAGGTTCGCACCGGCCCGGCGCCGAGATCGGCGGCCGCCTTGCGGTAGCTCGGGCTGAGCTGCTTGAGATTGGCGAAGATCGTCAGCGTCAACAACATGACGAAGAAGTGCACGAAGCCGGTGATGGTGGCGAAACGCGTGTTGGCGAGATGCACAGGCTCGCTGATGAGGCCGGAGCCGGTCAGCGCCCGGTTTATGACGCCGTTCTGCGCCAGCACCAGCAGCCAGGAATAGGAGCGCACGACATAGGAGGTCCAGAACGGCAGCACCGCCAGCATCAGCGCCAGCCGCTGCCAGCGCTCCGGCACCTGTTCGGCGAGGATCCAGGCGAAGGGATAGGCGAGCAGCACCGAGACCACGGTGACGATCGCGGTCACCTCAAGCGAGTTCACCATCGCCTGCCAGTAGGAGGGGTTGGTGAAGAATTGGCTGTAGTTGGACAGCGTGAAGCCGCCGCCCTCATGCGCCGTCAGGCTGGAAAACCCCATGGCAATGAACGGCAGCACGAAGAACAGCAGCGTCCAGCCGAGCGCCGGCGTGACCAGCGCCCAGGGCAGAGCAGAGCTCGCCCGGGGCAGGGGATGGCCC
>NZ_RZRW01000361.1:0-6040 GCF_003998745.1 Mesorhizobium sp. M7A.F.Ca.US.014.04.1.1
GGACCGCCCCTGGGACCTGCAGCCAAACAGCCGGATGACCAACGGCACCGTCGCCGACGTTACCGATATAAGCGGGCGATCCGTCACGCTGACCTATGACAATGGCCAGACCAAGAAGATTTCGATTCCCGACACCACCCCTGTCGTCACCTTCGCGCCGGCGACGCCGAGCGACCTCAAGCCGGGTGCGACGGTCTTTGTCACCGCAGAGCGGGGTAGTGACGGCGCGCTGAGCGCCAGCCGCGTCGTGGTCGGGACCAACGGCGTCGTGCCGCCGATGTAGTCGGACAGGCGGCCAATGGCCGCCTCTCGATCTTGCCGTGCATGGTGGCGGGAGGCTGGATTGGGCAGAAACAGTCCAGAAACAAAATTCTACAATCGGGAAATACTGACGAAAAAATTCAGGCGCGTAATTCCATTCGCGGCGGCCGGGCTATCGCCCCGATCCATATGCGCCCGCGAAACAAAAGGAAACGATCCATGAAGAAGTCCCTCCTCTCGGCCCTCGGGCTTGCAGTTGCATTGGCTTTCACGGTGCCCGTCATCGGTGCGACGAGTGCGGATGCGGCGCCGATGGCAAAGCACCATCGTCACCACCATCATCATCGCCACCATGTCCGCCATCACCATCATCACCGCCACCACCACCATGTGATCGGAAACAAGGCCTAAGCACCGCAAACTGCCACCGAGAAGACCGGCCTTGGCTTCCTGTCCAAGGCCGGTCTTCCCTTGGCATTGCGGCGCGTTAGCTCGACACGATTTGGGCGCACCAAGTTCGTCGAATGACGGCGCCAGCTACCTCAACCATCAGAAGCACCGCCTCAGCGCCGGCTGAACAGCAGACTGGCGACAAGACCGAGCACCACAAGGCCGACAGCAGCGGCAGCCGCCGGATGGTCGCGGGCCGACCTCTCGATCACCCTGCCCTGTTTACGCAGTGCCGGCATGGCGTCGCGCAGACGCCCCGCAAGATCGGAATAGGTGTCGAAGGCTGCATCGCGACCGTCCTCGTAGTAGGCGCCGCCTCGCCTTGCCACAGCCCTCTTCAAGCTGGCCAGTTCTTTGGTGAGAGCCGCGACCTGCCTGTCGAGATCGATGTCCGAGAGGGTCGAAAATGATGCCATGATGTGTTTCCTTCACTTGCAGAAGGAAACGTAACGCCTCACCGGAAGACGGGTTCCGGTTTCGAACTATCGCGTCGGGCTGCGGTCAGCGCACCTGATCAAGCAGGCGCTTGCATTCCAGGAGGTCGAACAACGCCTCCTGCAGCAAGGCCCTGTTGTCGCGCGAGAGTTTCGATGCATCCGGCTGCACCGGACCGTCCTCGTCGCTCTTGCCCAGGCCGAAAAAGCGACGGCTGGGTTTGACGCGCGGCTGGCCGACCAGTTCGTCGTCCATGCTGCGCGGCTGGGCCGCCGGCGTCAGCGGCACCTGGTCAGCCTGCCTTCGCTGCGAGATCGCCTCGACGGCGGCCATGTCGCCATTGCCGATGGCAACCAGGAAATGGTTGCCGTTCTCGCGCAACAGCTTCTGCACGCCCTTGATGGTGTAGCCCTGGTCGTAGAGCATGTGACGGATGCCCTTGATCAGCTCGACATCCTGCGGCCGGTAGTAACGACGGCCGCCGCCGCGCTTCATCGGCTTGATCTGGTTGAAACGCGTTTCCCAGAAGCGCAGCACATGCTGCGGCAAATCGAGATCTTCGGCGACCTCGCTGATGGTACGAAAGGCGTCGGGGCTCTTGTCCATGGGCGAATCCTCACGCTGGACGATGATCCGGCCTAGCTGCCGAATCGGGGCTTATTTCAGCGGTTTATGAAGCAATATTCAAGCCCGGCGTCATGGCGGTGGCGGTTTTCAACCGCGCTCTAGGATTACTTGCCGCTTTTGGCCTTGCCGCTCTGATGGGAGCGCAAGATACGGCTCTTCAGCACGTTGGACGACTTGAAGGTCATCACCCGACGCGGCAGGATCGGCACTTCCTCGCCAGTCTTGGGATTGCGGCCGATACGCTCGTTCTTGGAGCGGACGTGGAATGTCGCGAAGGACGACAGCTTCACCGTTTCGCCGCGCACGATGGCTTCGCAGATTTCATCCAGCACCGCTTCGACGAGTTCGGCCGATTCAGTGCGCGACAGGCCGACCTTCCGGTAAACTGCCTCGGCAAGGTCGGCGCGCGTAAGTGTCTTTCCCCCCATGCGACCGTCCCATCAGCTCAAAACATAAAATTCGGCACAACAACGGCAGAGCCTAAGTAATTGATCCGTCAAGGTCAAGGACCGAAACTGGACCGTTCGGCACTTACCAGCGAACCAGGACAGCGCCCCAGGTGAAGCCGCCACCCATCGCTTCCAGGAGGACGAGATCGCCCTTCTTGATGCGGCCGTCGGCAACGGCCACCGACAGCGCCAACGGCACGGAAGCAGCCGAGGTGTTACCGTGCAAATCGACCGTAACCACCACCTTTTGCTCAGCTATCCCGAGCTTCTTGGCGGAAGCGTCAATAATTCGTTTATTGGCCTGGTGCGGCACGAACCAGTCGAGATCCTCGGCTGAGATACCGGCTTGCGCGAACGTCGCCTCGATGACGTCGGTGATCATGCCGACCGCGTGCTTGAAGACTTCGCGGCCCTCCATCCGGAGATGGCCGACCGTACCCGTCGTCGACGGCCCGCCATCGACAAAAAGCTTGTCCTTGTGCGTGCCGTCGGAGCGCAGGCTGGCCGCCAGAACGCCATGGTCGGCGATCGTGCCCGCGCCCTCGCCCGCTTCCAGGATCATGGCACCGGCGCCGTCTCCGAACAGCACACAGGTCGACCGGTCGCTCCAGTCGAGAATGCGCGAGAATGTTTCGGACCCGATCACCAGGACACGCTTGGCCAGGCCGCCGCGGATGTAGAGATCGGCGGTGGTCACGGCATAGACGAAACCCGAACAGACCGCCTGCATGTCGAAGGCAAAGCCGTGATGCATACCGAGCCGGTTCTGGATCTCGACGGCGGTGGCCGGAAACGTGTTGTTGGGCGTCGAGGTCGCCAGCACGATCAGATCGATGTCGGCGGGCGTGAGGCCCGCATTGGCAAGTGCGGCACGTGCCGCCGCTTCCCCCAGCGAAGCGGTCGTCTCGTCATCGCCCGCGATGTGGCGCTGGCGAATGCCGGTGCGCTGGGCGATCCACTCGTCGGAGGTCTCGACCATGCCTTCGAAATCGGCATTCTTCATGATTCGGCGGGGCAGCGCGGCGCCCGTGCCGCGCACGACTGATCTGATCAAAGTTCTTTCCTATTCCTTTGCGTCGGTGACGACGTCGGATTTCCTAGATGACAGGGCGCGCGGGTTGCGCGCATGAAACAGGTCCAGATCGGCCTCGATACGGTCGAGGAGGTTGTTGCGGACCATGTCATAGCCGAGTTCGATCGCGGCGGCGAACCCGTCAGAATCAGCACCGCCATGGCTTTTGACGACGATCCCGCTCAGCCCCAGGAAAACGCCGCCATTGGAGCGGCCGACATCCATCTTTTCGCGCAAGCGGTTGAAGGCGCCCTTAGCGAAGACGTAGCCGATCCTGGCCATCAGGGTGCGGCTCATCGCGGCGCGCAGATAACCCGCTATCTGGCGCGCCGTGCCTTCCGCGGTCTTCAGAGCGATGTTGCCGGCGAAGCCCTCGGTCACCACAACGTCGACCGTGCCCTTGCCGATATCGTCGCCCTCGACGAAACCGTGATAGTTCATCGAGGCCATGTTGGCTTCGCGCAGCATGCGCCCCGCCTCCTTAACCTCTTCCTGGCCTTTGATCTCCTCGACGCCGACATTGAGCAGGCCGACGCTGGGCCGGGCTATGCCGAAGACCGAGCGCGCCATGCCGGTGCCGAGAATGGCAAAATCGATGAGCTGTTGCGCATCGGCCCCGATGGTCGCGCCGACATCCAGCACCACGCTTTCGCCGCGCAATGTCGGCCAAAGGGCTGCGATCGCCGGGCGATCGATGGTGGCCATGGTGCGCAGGCAGAATTTCGACATCGCCATCAGCGCACCGGTGTTGCCCGCGGAAATGCAGGCGTCGGCCGTGCCGGCCTTGACCGCTTCGACGGCCTTCCACATCGATGACTTCCAGCGGCCGTGGCGCAGCGCCTGGCTCGGCTTGTCGTCCATCCTGACCGCAATTTCGCAATGGAAGAATTCGCTGATCTCGGCAAGCTTGGGAAATTTGGCGAGCTCCGGGCGCACGACCTCCTCACGCCCGAAGATGACGAAGCGGATGTCGGGACGACGGGTCGCGACCGTCATGAGCGCTGGAATGACCACGGCTGGTCCGTGATCGCCGCCCATGGCATCGATGGAAATCCTGATCACGCGGTATTTGTCTCACGGTTAGGCGGCAGGTCGTTTAGCGACCGCGAAGGTTCGGCGAAAATAACGGTTTTGGGCTGCCACACAACCGACTTTTCCGTCGCGGGCGAGCTTTTCAGGATTTTCCCAGCAAGGATCGCAGTTTTTGCTGAAATTCATTCTCCGCCGGTTCGGTCTCGCTGCCGGCGTTGAGCGCTGCGCCCTGCTTACGCGGATAGGGGTCGATGGCGAGCCCGAAATACTGTTCGGCGAGTGCCCCGACATCGATCGTGTCACCGGAAAATGTCTCTGGACTGTCAGGGCCTTCCGCGTCGAGCAGGATCTCGCCGCCACCATCGAAACCCTGCCGTCCAAGCTTGGAATCCTCGGGCAGCAGCAGCGCTTCGACCGGTTCGTCGATATGCGCTTCGACAGGCTCGAGCGTGACGATGCAGGCCTGGGTGATGTCGGCTTCGACACGACCGCTTATCTTCACGCCATTGCGCTTCCACGACGCGACCAGAAGCTCGGCGCGATAGGATTCGACCGAAATCAACCCGTGCTCCTCGGCCAGTGCCGCACGCTGTGCGGCATCGGCTTCGACAACCAGCGGCAGGCCCTTTTGCGGCAGGCGCGTGATGTTTGCACGGAAGGAGACCGGGCTTTGCGGGTCCACATGCTTCATTGTTCAACCTCCTTGGCGGCGGGAAAGGTCAGCGTGCCGGAGACAATCGATTCGGATGTCTGCGCGGCCAGATGATTGCGCGCGTCGGTAACATAGTTGGCCAGCAGCGATGCTTCCAGCCAGGCGCCCGCGTCGGGCCGGACATTGCGGGCAAGAGCCGCGGTCAGCGCTTCATGGTCGTTTCTTTCCAGGGCATCGTCATAGGCAGCGGTTCGGCCATAAAACATCTTTGCCAGCTTTTTCATGCGTTTGGGCACGCCAACGTCGCCAATGCCCAATTCCCGCAACGAATGGTCGACGTCGAGGAAGAACTCGTCGATCAGCACCTGGGCGACCTCTTGCGCCGCACCGCTCTCACCGCGCAACCTGTGCTGGAACAGGAACATGTGCAGCGACAGCATCTCGAAACGGCCAAGCGGCGTGTCTGGCACATTCCAGTGGGAATAAAACACCGTCTGCCGCGCCGCCGCCACGATTTGTGCGTAAAGCGCCTCGGTGATAGCGCGGTTGGCGTAGCGTTCGCGGCCAAAAAAGCGCTGGAACATTGGGGATGGTCTCCTGGGGACCGTTTGTTGAAGTGGGCTTGTTGCATCGGCAAGCAAGCTGGTTTACCGGTTTCGCGGCCCAGCGCAAGTTGCGGCCAGCTAATGGAGTTGTTGTTGCGCGCGCTGAATTTCAAGTCGACCTTCTCGTCCAGGCCCGCCGGCGCGATCTCGCTGCTGATGATCGTTTCGGCACTATCGGCCTGCCACACCTCCAAGATGATCGGCGACCTCAGCCCGAGTGAGACGCTGACGCAAGGTTACGTCATAGACCAGCAGGCAATCGACCTGGTGCCGGTCGGTTCGAGCCGCGAGCAGGTGCTTCTGGCGCTCGGCACGCCGTCGACGACCGCGACCTTCGACAACGAGGCCTTCTATTACATTTCGCAGACGCGCAAGCGCTACGTCGCCTTCGACAAGCCACGGCTCATTGATCAGCATGTGCTGGCGGTCTATTTCGGCGCCGATGGGCGCGTCGCCC
>NZ_RZRW01000362.1:0-6038 GCF_003998745.1 Mesorhizobium sp. M7A.F.Ca.US.014.04.1.1
CGCCAGTTCCTGGCCTGCAGTCGAGATGAGCCGATGCGCTCGTCCCACAGCTGGGCGGCTTTTTGATACGGCGTGACCGGTTCGGGGGTTTTGCCGTAACGGTGCACGGGTCGCTTGAAGAGCATCTAGTCATCCTTGTCGTTGAGAGAGGGGGTGGCGCTGCCTCCCGGCCGGTCTCCGTCTCGGACAGCTTGCATGGCAGCGTGGCGATTTGCACGGGCGGTCTGTTCAGAACGTAGGCGCCTTGCCCACGTCGGCGCCGAAACAGTGGCCGAACCGGCAGAGCGTTCGGTCATTGGCGCTGTCGGCGTGCCGCCGGTCGCGGTCCACGCGGCATCGCGCCCGGCATCGGCGTTGCGCCCAACACTTGCAGTGGCGGATCGCGCTATGCGTATAGCGGCGCCGCCAGCTGCACTGGTTACACCATGCATTCCAGCAGCCACACCGGAGAGGCCAGCGTCGGGCGAGGTTGCGCGCCCGATCTGCCATGACGTGGAAGCAGCCGATCCCATTGTTGTGCCGGCTCGGATGGCGGCGACACCGCCGCTGGTTGCCATACGCGCGCCAGCAAATGCTGTGCCTCCAGCAACGAGTGATACACCCGCTGCCGCCGCGGTCGTGCCGAGGGCGGCGCCCGCCCCAAGCTGCGGTGCGCCTGAGACAAGACCCGACGCGATCCCCGGCCCAAAAATGCCAAGGCCAAGCAATGCCAGTGCGCCCAGTACCTGGGACATGGCACCGGCAAGATCCGGCTCCTTGCCTTGCAATGCGGAAGCGAACTCCCCGAAGAGCGTGGAGCCGATACCGACAATGACGGCGAGCACCATCACCTTGATGCCTGACGAGATAACATGGCCGAGCACGCGTTCGGCCAGGAACGCTGAACGGTTCCAAAGTGCGAATGGAACCAAAACAAAACCTGCCAGCGTGGTGAGCTTGAACTCAAGGATGGTGATGAAAAGCTGGATGGAAAGGATGAAGAAGGCGATGATGACCAGGAACCAGGCCATCAGCAGCACGAAGATGGTCAGTGCGTTGCCGAAGATTTCCGGGAAGCCCAGGAGCTGACTGGCTTGGTCAAGCATTGGCCAAGCACCTTCGAAACCGGTCGCGGCAATGCGGCCCGGGCGCAAGAGATTGTCTGCCGACAGATTGCCGGCCGACGCCTTAATCCCGAGACCGGCAAAAGAACGATAAACGATATCGGCGAGGTTCTTGAAATTGTTCAGAATGAAGGCGAAGACGCCAACATAGAGCACCTTGCGGACAAGCCGGCCGAGAACGCTGGTTTCGTCGCCGAGCGCCCACGCCAGGCCGGCAAGTGTGATGTCAATGCCGATCAGAATGGTAGTGAGGAAGGCGAGGTCGCCCGATAGCAGACCGAACCCGCTGTCGATGTAGCGGATGAAGGTCTCCATGAAGCGATCGATGACGCCAAGGTCGTTCATGCCGCTGCCTTTCTCGTCGTGATGAACTCGTGATTAATTGCCGGGATAAGCCGAGCCGGTACCCAAGAATCGCTTCGTCATCTCGCGGGCGGCTTCGTCTGACTGGGCCTTGCGGGCGGCATCCTCGGCCTCAGCTCGAAACTGCGTTGCGAGCAGCGTCTGGATCTGCATCTGCTGTTTTGTCGAAAGCGCCATCAGCTGGTTGGTGGCCTGGCTTGCCTGAAGCGCACCGGCCGCCCCTTGGCTGCGGTTGACGAGATCGGCGAGCAGATCGCCGTCGGCGCGGACGTTCTCGACGATTTGCGACTGGACACCCATGGTCTGGCGGAACGCCTGCATGGCGGTTTGCCAACGCTCCCGCGCAGCACTCGCCACATCGCTGACTTTGATCGTGGCGTCGTAGCTTTCCGGATATTGGCTGCGCCACTGGTCTTGAAGCTTGCCCAGATCAAAGCTGAGGCCACTCGCCTGGTCCATCAAGCCGTCGATGCGATGGAGCGAACCGGTGAGTTGGCCAACGGAAGAGAAATCCAGACGCTGAAGATTGCGCGCCATGTTCTGCAGCATGGTCGCCTGATTCTGCAGCGACTGGATCTGGTTGTTGATCTGCTCCAATGCGCGCGCGGCCGTCAGCACGTTCTGCGCATAATTGGACGGATCGAACACGATAAGGGCGTAGGCGGGCTGCACATAGTCGGCCATAGGCTTGGCGATCAGGGAAACGGTGATCAGGCCGGAGAGAAGGCGTCGCCGCATCATGAGAATTGCTCCTTGTCTGGTTGAGGGAATTGCTTGAGAAGTTCGCCGGCCCAATCGAGGCCGCGCGCGATCAGGAACTGCGAGGCAAAGCTGCCTTGCCCGTCTTCGGACATGATCCTGTCGATCAGAGTCTGCGTGGCCGGATCGGAAGCACCGCAAAGCGCAAGAGCGATGGGGCCAAGCTCGAGCTCGAACAGACGGTTGCCGCGGCGCGATTGCAGATAATACTGACGCTTCGGCGTGGCGCGGGCGATCAATTCGATCTGCCGCTCGCTTAAACCGAAGCGCTCGTAGGCTGTGCGCGCCTGGGGTTCCACGGCACGATCATTGGGAAGGAAAATGCGCTGCGGGCAGCTTTCGATGATTGCCGGCGCTATGCCAGAGCCCGCGATATCAGCCAGCGACTGCGTAGCGAAGACAACCGACACGTTCTTCTTTCGCAGCACCTTCAGCCATTCGCGGATGCGGGCGGCGAACAGCGGATTGTCGAGATAGACCCACGCCTCGTCGAGCATGATCAGCGTGGGCCGTCCGTCGAACCGTTCCTCAAGTCGCTGGAACAGATAGGTAAGCACCGGCAGCAAAGCGCTTTGGCTGTGCATTAACTCCTCGGTCTCGAAACACTGCACATCCGACAAGGCCAGCCCATCATGATCGGCATCGAGCAGGCGGCCGAAGGGACCGTCGAGCGTGTAGGGCATCAATGCGGTCTTCAGCGCATTGGATTGAAGCAGGACCGAAAGACCGGTCAGTGTGCGTTCCTGCGCCGGCGCGGTGGCAAGGCTGGCCAGCGCTGACCAAATAGCCTCCTTCACCTCCGGCGTGACGGTGACGTTCTCGTGGGCAACAAGGCTGGCGATCCATTCGGCCGCCCAGCTTCGGCTAGCCTGGTCGTTGATGCTGCGCAGTGGCTGAAAGGCAAGGGAACCGTCCGCTCCTAGCGCGTGGTGTTCTCCACCCATGGCAAGTGTTGCAGCACGGGCCGAATTGCCTTTGTCGAAGACATAAACCTGGGCGCCGGCGTAGCGCCTGAACTGCAGAGCAATCAGAGCAAGCAGAACCGACTTGCCGGCGCCGGTCGGACCAACAACCAGCATGTGGCCGACATCTTCGACGTGGGTGGAAAGCCGAAACGGTGTCGACCCACTGGTCTCGGCAACGAAAAGCGGTGGCGCTTCGGTTTGGGTGACTTTCGCGAGATGCTCGTTTGTCGCAGGACCGGCCCAAACCGACGACAGCGGCATGAGATGGGCAAGGTTCAATGTATGAACGAGCGGTTGGCGAACGTTAGCGTAGACATGGCCAGGCAATGAGCCGAGCCAAGCCTCGACCGCATTGACGCCTTCTCGGATCGTGGTGAAGCCGAGCCCATTGATGATGCGCTCGACCGCGCGAAGCTTCTCTGCAGCGGCTTGGCGATCCTCGCCCCACACCGTCACGGTGGTGGTGAGATAGCCGAAACTCACATGATCACCGCCCAATGCCTGAAGGGCTTCGTCGGCATCGAGCGCCTTGTTGTCGGCATCGCTATCGACAAGCGGGACCGGCTCGTTGGTAATGACCTCGCGTAGGATTGCCACGATCGATTTGCGCTTGGCAAACCACTGCCGGCGCAATCGCGTCAGCGTCTTCGTGGCTTCCGTTTTCTCGAGCGGAATGAAGCGCGTCATCCAGCGATAGGCGAAATCCTGATGATTGAGGGTATCGAGGATTCCGGGCCGGGTGAGGTTCGGAAAGCCGAGGATGGTCAGTGTGCGAAGATGCTGCTCACCCAGCATCGGCTCCAGGCCACCGGTAAGCGGCGCATCGACCAGGATTGCATCCAGATATATCGGCGTTTCCGGGGCCATGATAGGATGGCGACGAGGCGAAATCGTGCCGTGGAGGTAGGTCAACGTCTGAGCATCATCGAGGACGCGTACTTCGGACATGAAACCCGAGAAGAGATCGAGCACGCGGTTGGTCTCGTCACGGAACCTCGCCAGATCCTGGCGCCAGTCTCTTTCTCCTCGGGAATAATGAGAGTCGACGAGCGTGCTTTCTGCGCGCGCCTGGGCGTCCGGCGGTGGCATAAACACCAAGGTCAGATGATAGCGGCTCTCGTAGTGCGCTACCTTCCCCTCGAAAGCAGCGCGGCGTTCTTCGTCGACCAGCCACGACGCGGCGTCAGGAAAATGCGAGTTCGGATAGCCCAGCGCTTCTGTGCGCTCGGCCTCAAAGAACAATGCCCAGCCAGAGCCAAGGCGTCTGAGAGCATTGTTCGCCCGGGCGCAAATGCCGACGAGTTCAGCCTCCGTCGCACTTTCGAGATCCGGGCCGCGGAACCGCAACGTCCGCTGAAAGCTGCCGTCCTTGTTGAGCACGATGCCGGGCGCCACCAAGGCAGCCCAGGGTAGATGGTCGGCAAGCCGGTCGGCTTTGCTTCGATATTCCGAAAGGTTCAGCATGCAAGCCACCCCTTCAGACGTAGGTGGCGCACAAGCACGCTGGCGAAGTCCGGATCGCGTCTTGCGGCAAACACCGCTAACGAGTGGCCTGCGATCCAAAGCACCAGACCAGCAATCCATTGCTGCAAGCCGAAGCCAATGGCCGCGGCCACTGTACCGTTGAGGATCGCCACCGCGCGCGGAGCCCCGCCGAGCAGGATCGGCTCGGTCAGCGCCCGGTGGACCGGTACTGCGAAGCCCTCGATATGCTGCTCCCCGGCGGCCATCAGACGAGCGCCCCACCACCGAAGGAGAAGAAGGAGAGGAAGAAGCTCGATGCCGCGAAGGCGATCGACAGACCGAAGACGATCTGAATCAGGCGCCGAAAACCACCGGCGGTGTCGCCGAAGGCAAGCGTCAGGCCGGTGGTGATAATGATGATCACCGCAACGATCTTGGCGACCGGTCCCTGCACGGACTCCAGGATCTGCTGCAGCGGCTGCTCCCACGGCATGCCGGAGCCGGCGGCATAAACCGGGGCCGTGATAAGAAACGCGAGCGCTGTGGACGAAAGAAAGCGAAGCTTCTTGCGCATGAGGAAGGCCTTTCAAAGCTGCTGGAGTTGCGAAAGCGTGAGCGGGGCAACGGCGTAATCGCCGCTGCCGTCGAGACCGGTGACCTCGGCGATTGCGTCGATGTGGCGCGACGAGCCGCGTCCCGCTATGAAGACGATCAGATCTATCGCCTCAGCGATGAGCCGGCGGGGAACGGTGACCACCGCTTCCTGGGCGAGTTGCTCAATGCGATAGAGAGCCGAGCGCGCGGAATTGGCGTGTACGGTAGCGATGCCGCCTGGGTGCCCGGTGTTCCATGCCTTCAGCATGTCGAGCGCTTCCGCGCCCCTCACCTCGCCCACGATGATGCGGTCCGGCCTGAGCCTCAGCGTCGAGCGCACGAGATCGGCAAGGGTGACCGAGCCCCGCCTTGTTCTCAGGGCAACGCAGTCCCTGGCCGCGCACTGCAGTTCGCGTGTGTCCTCGATCAGGATCACCCGATCGTCGCATTCGGCGACTTCAGCCAGCAGAGCGTTGGCGAGTGTTGTCTTCCCCGAGGAAGTGCCGCCGGCGATCAGCATGTTGCGCCGCTCGCGGACGGCCTTTTTCAGCGCATCGGCCTGCAGCGGCAGCATGATGCGTTCGGCAACATAGTCGGCCAGGGTGTAGACTTTCGCGGCGGGCTTGCGGATGGCAAAACATGGCGCCAACACCACAGGTGGCAGCAGGCCTTCGAAGCGTTCGCCAGACGGCAATTCGGCACTGACGATCGGGTTGTCGGCGTGCGCCTCGGCGCGCACGTGCGAAGCAACCAGGCGGATGATACGTTCTGCCTTGGACGGGTGCATGTG
>NZ_RZRW01000363.1:0-5994 GCF_003998745.1 Mesorhizobium sp. M7A.F.Ca.US.014.04.1.1
CGTTGACCAGGAAGGCGGACAACACGCCGGTCAGCAGCGTCACCATCACCAAGAGCATGAAGGGCGCATGCGCGTGCTCGATGGCGACGGCGCCAAGGCCACGAAAGGCGCCCGACACTTTTAAATGCGCCACCACAATCATCATGCCGAGCAGAAGCGTGATGGTATCGAAATTGATCGCCCGGTACGCATCCTCCATGCTGAGCGCGCCGATGGCGATCATCGCGGCCCCGCCGAGAAGCGCGATCCCTGCCCGGTCGAGGCGCAGGCCGGGGATGCGGCCAATGGCGACACCGGCGTAAGTCAGGATCAGGATCAGCAGTGCCGCCGCGCCCATCAAAGTCATCGATAAGAAGTCCTGCCCAGTCTGTGGCACGCCGCTGGCTGTCGGCCCCATTCGTCCGCTTTGCGTGCCTGCTTTAGCGCGATGTCGAGATCGATGACAGCGGGCATGTTGTTGCGCCAAGGATGTCCCATGGCCCAAAGGATGACGTGCAGCTAACGCAGGTAGAAATCCAGCCTCTGTCGCACAGCTTGGGAAGAATAGGTCTGCTCGACGGTCTGCCGTGCCTTGAGGCCCACTGCCGCCCGCAGCGCCGGGTCGGCTTTGAGATCGGCCAGGATGCGCGCCGCCTGCTGCGTCGTTTCGAACAAGAAACCGTTTTCGCCATGCCTGATATGGTCGGAATAACCGCCATATGAATGGCAGACCACGGGCAACCCGCAGGCCATCGCCTCGAACACCACGCGACCGAAGGTTTCCATATGCCAACCGGTGCGATAATAAAACACGTCGAGCGTCTGCAGAAACTCTTCGGCGGAAAATTGGCCGGGTGGGAACAGTTCGAGTTGCGGATGCGGCATGAGGCTGTCCTTGAGCCCTATCCCTCCCTGTATCCGCAAGGCTGTACCTTCGGCCAGCAATGTCTTGTAGAGGGGTATGTCATCGGGATGATGTTTGCCCGGCCCATCGCGGCTCAAGCGTCCGACGGTGAAGGGACGATCCGAACCCAGACGCCGTGGTGAAAAACGTTCGATATCGATCGGAGACGGATGCACGGTGCCATCGACTTGGAGCATCCGTCTCTGAAAATCGGAAATCAGCACCAGTTCGGCGTCGGGCCAGTTCAGCATGCGGGGCATGCGTCTCGTCAGCGAGATGATTTTCGGGTGAAAGGTATTGAAGACATAGATCAGCCGGCGCGGCCGCGGGATCAGGTAAGGCCATATCTTGTTGCGCCAATGAGAGCCGAGAAAGACGTAGGTACCGCCATTCGGTACATCCCACTTCGACAGCGAGACGCGGCGAATCGGGAAATTCCGCATCAACTCGCCGGACACGCTGGAGGAGGTTGCCCACAGATGCACCTCGGAATCGACACTCAACAACCGGTACAGTTCCAGAGCTTCAAGGTCACTGCCACCGAAGGGGTCCTGAAAGCCGTTGAACAAATGGATCATAATAGCTGTGTTTACCTGACCGTTTCCGCATATGTTCGCCAGCATCAAAAATCATGATCGCTGTCGGCCGGAACGCTTGGAAACTCAGAGTCAAAACCGTTTCTGCCGACAACGAAAATCGCCAACGCGGGGGAGTATACCGGCAAGCGGTTGCAGTCCATGGCCCATCGAGCCGGCATGCTATCCGTAAGGATCGGATTCCTTGCGGCTGATTATAAGCATTTGGAAACATAGAAGGAGCGTCTGTTTCGAGAGCTTCCCGATCAGCCTTCTGCAAGTTTCTGCCATCAATGCACGGTGGCGACGCCGGGCGCAGGCGCCGGAGACGTTCCGGCCGGATCGAAGCTGACTTGATCGCGTCCGTTCGACTTGGCCGTGTAAAGCCTTCTGTCGGCAGCGGAGAAAATTTCCTCATAGGTGATCGGGCCGGTAAAGCTTGTGCCGCCGATGCTGACGGAAAGCGGACAAGGCCTGCCGCCGGGTGAGAATTCCATCTCCCTGATACGCCGGCGGATGCTTTCGGCAACCACCCAGGATTGCGAGGGATCCACGCCGGGCAGAAACACGCCGAATTCTTCGCCGCCGATGCGGCCGACGATATCGCTGCCACGCAGTTGCCCCTTGATCGCCTGCGCTATCAGTTTGAGGGCCTGATCGCCGCAATCATGGCCCAGGCGGTCATTGATCGACTTGAAGTGGTCGGCGTCGATGATCAGCAGCGCCCCCGAACGGGTCTGCTCCTGCTTGCGGGTCTGCTCGAGATAGGCTTCGACCAGCATCGAGAAGGCGCCACGGTTCAGCACCGCCGTCAGGCTGTCGGTCGCGGCGATGACGCTGAGATCGCGCTGCGCGATGGCCAGCTGGCGAATCTTCCACATCAGGAAAAACAGAAACGAGCCGCCCAGCACCAAAGTCCGAATAAGGACGGTCATCTGCGCCCGCCACACGGCCTCGGGCGAAAGATAGGGAAAATTGAAGGAATCGACGAAGAACGCCACGGCAATGAAGAATGCCGTACCGACTGCCGTGACAGCGATCACCCTGCCCCAGCTCGTCGGCGACAGATCGAGCTTCATCGCGTCCACTCCGTTAGCCGTCGCTACTATGACGCACCAACCCAAACAAATTGATAAGACTTTCCCTCCAATTCGATGTCGGCGGCGGAATCAAATCCACCGGCCAACCAGCCCCTGCCTATGACTTGCGACAGACGCTTGGGCAGACGCCACAGGACGGCCGCTGGAAAGCAGCCATCCTGTTTCAAAGTGTGAAGGCGTGGGCCAATTGCCGGCCGGGCAAGGGCAAAACGGCGCGCGAAGCCAGATCGCCCGTCGTCAGTTGAGCGTCGGTTCACCCAGCGCATCGACGACAAAGGATGCCGCGATCAGGTCGTCGGCATCGAGACGCAGGGAGCCTCCGTCGCCTCCCATGGCTGAAGCCACTTTTTGAAAGGTCTTCATTTCGTATTCCGTGATCCGGGCGTCCTGCATCCTGGCCCTGAGATCGGCAATGCGCCGATCGAGGGCCGAAGATATCCCTATTTCTCGCTTCGACATGGCAACACTCCTCCCCACCCTTGTTTGCCTCCCGCCTGTCCACTTTTATATGAGGGTCCGCGAATACAGCGGGCCGAACGCGCCGTGCGCGGGAAGGTTCCGAAAAGGCCGAGTAACGAAATAATACGCTGGCGCCGAGCCACGCCCGCGGACTTTTCTATATCAGACGCAGCTAATCCTTGACGCCGGCAGATGCCGCCCCAGAATCAGAGCATGGCAATAAAGTCGGCGACGAGGTGGCGGTCATGGCGACGGTGCTGAAGCGCGTCACGAAGGACCGCGTCAGCGTGTCGATCCCCGGTCTTCCGCATTCGGTCATTGATCCGGCAACCAGGCTGACCAGGGGCCAGCAGATGGAATTATCCGGCGACGTTAAGCGGATCGACGGCGACAAGGTCACGGTGTCGCTCGGGACAATGGTCACGGTGGATCTGGACAAGGCGGGCCTGGTGCAAAGCCGTGTCCCACCGAAGCGAAGGACCGTCAGGATGTGAACAAGCGAAGCGCCACCGTCTCAGGGACCCAACCCCTTACACCCCAGCAGTGCAGAGCTGCACGAGCGATCCTGAAGTGGTCGCAGGTGCGACTCGCCGCGAAGTGCGGCCTCAGCGAAGGAACGATTGGCAGTTTTGAGAGCGGGCGAAGGATTCCCAGTCCCGCCAAGCTGGCTGCCATCCGTCGAGGCTTGGAGGCAGCGGGCGTGGTTTTCATCGATCAGAAGACCGCAGTGACAAAGAGCGGTCCGCCTCGCGAAACTATTAGTGGAACATAATTTAGACATCGCTGTTAGGCCGTAAATGGGAGGCGCGCGATGTCACAACATGAAATCGGCATTGTTTCGGACTGGTCGAAATTGGTGGCGGACGATCCTCTGATCGCCGCCGATATAATCCAGCGCCTTTCTGTGCGCGCTTGCAATGACAACGCTGCCACCGCCGCCGACGTCCCGTCGCCCGGCACCGAAACATTTCGGGGTCCCGACATAACCAGCCTCGCAACACCCACCGAGTATCCTCGGCCGATCGTGCTCCTAGCGACGATCTATGCGTCGACGGTCCTGGGGGTAACGCTGCTTCTGGCGGCGGCGGTCTGAGCGCACGAGGCCTGATACCGCTCTCTGAAAGCCCGTGTCTCCGGTATAAACCGTAACCTATGTGTCCGGAACGGACCGAAAGGCTTTGGCGATCCCGACAGGATTCGAACCTGTGACCATCGGCTTAGAAGGCCGGTGCTCTATCCAGCTGAGCTACGGGACCGCTGGCCGGCCCTTGGGCCGGCTGGATATTCTGGCGCCGGGCGCCGTTCAATGCGTCCAGGGCGTCCTGCGGTCATAGCGGAAATTCTCCGCATAGGAAATCTGGCGGCGCTTGGTCTCTTTCGGCTCTTCGACGCGGAAAGCGAGCCCTTGCTTTTCGGCGTAGGCGACCGCCTCTTCGCGCGTGTCGAAGCTAAGCCTGATCTGGCTTCTCATGTCTGCCGACGTCGTATAGCCCATCAGCGGGTCGATCTTCTTGCGCGACTCGGGATCGAATTCCAGCACCCAGTAACCGGTCTTGGCCTTGCCGGACTGCATCGCGGTTTTGGCTGGGCTGAAAATGCGCGCGGACATGGCCACCTCGTTGTTGTGCAAGGCAGCATCGCCACCCTTCGCCCGTCATTACTGCGCAATGCGCACGGCGGCAAGGTTTTTGCTCTCGCAGGTTTTTGCACTTGCCATGCACCACCGAAATGAATAGGCAACAGACCGTTCGGAGTGTAGCGCAGCCTGGTAGCGCATCTGGTTTGGGACCAGAGGGTCGGGAGTTCGAATCTCTCCACTCCGACCATCCCCCCACAGCCCAATGCCCGGCGCAGCCATACGGTTCACTTGCTGCGGCACCGGCCGTGTGTCCGGCAGCCGCGGGCGGTTCGGCAAACAGGGGGGTCAGATGCTTGGAATCGATGCCTGGGTGTCGCTTTTCGGACCGGCCTACTTTGCCTATGCCGGCATAACGGTTCCGGTCATGGTGACGTGGGCAATTGCCTGCGCCGCACTGGCGATGTGGAATAACCGTGAAAGCCGCAGACAGGCGAGGCAGGCCCCGGGCGCCGTGGTCTCCCGCTCCTGGCGTGTCAGTATCGGGATGTTTGTGCTGGTCGCCGCCGGCTATATCGCCGCTCACTCTGCCGTCTATCTCGCAGTCCGTCATTTCGCCAGAATGTGGCTCTGATCGCCAGAATGTGGCTCTGAGACCGGCCTCTCAGGCTCAGATCTCGAACTCGCCCTGCCCTTCATCCATGGCACTGACGGTTTCGGCTGCCAGCGCCCTGGTGATCGGCGTCTTGCGTTCGAGCGCGGTCCGGTCGAGCCGCTCCACCACGCGCATCGCTGTCGCCAGCGAGCGCTCGATGCGGCGGACCAGATATTGCACGACATGCGGTTCGACCTCGATCTGACGGTCGGCGAAGAGTTTTGTGATGACGCCTGCCAGCAGGAGATCGTCGGGCTCATGAATTTCGACTGTCGCAGCCGCCTTCAGCCGCGAGGCAAGATCAGGCAGGCCAACACCCCAGGCCGAGGGAAAGCGGCGCGCCGTCAGAAGCAGTTGCGAGCCGGCACCACGCACCGCATTGATCAGATGGAACAGGCCTTGTTCGTCAACCGTCCCGGTATCGACATCGTCGATCAGCGCCGGCCGCGCGCCGAGATTGGCGATGCTGTCGCCGATGCGCCTGGCGTCGACCGCCGCCGCATTGGCACGCGCGCGCCAGATCGAGGCCAGATGCGTCTTGCCAGAACCCGCGGGACCGGCCAGCACCACCACCGGCGATGGCCAGTCCGGCCAGCGGTCGACCAGCGCAACCGCCTGGTTGTTGGTGCCGGAGACGACGAGTTCGTCACGCGAATAGCCGGTGCCATGGCCGAGGTCGAGCGGCAACTGGCGCGGCGGGTCGGTTGGCTGGGCAGTCACTTCAGCGACGCGGTTGCGTGCGGTGG
>NZ_RZRW01000364.1:0-5991 GCF_003998745.1 Mesorhizobium sp. M7A.F.Ca.US.014.04.1.1
GTTGGTGTTGCCCATGGCGACAGCGCCGTTGGCCTGGTTGGCGGCGGTGGCGGTCGCGGTGCCGTCGCTGTTGGCGATGTTGTTGGCGCCGCCGGTGAAGGCGCCGGTGCCGCTGGCATAGCTGGGATCGCCGATGGAGACCGCGCCGTTGCCAAAGGCGGTGTTGCCGGACCCGATCGAGACCGCCTTGCCGCCGGTCGCCACCGCATTGGTGCCCATGGCCACCGCCTCGGCGGAATCGGCCTTGGCGCTCGTGCCCATGGCGATGGCGTCCTGCGCGCTCGCATTGGCCGACTTACCAACCGCGGTGCTGTTTATGCCGCTCGCCGTGGCGCCCAAGCCTAGCGCGCTCGCGCTCGCTGCGGTCGCGGTGGCGTTGTTGCCGAGCGCGGTCGCCGAGACGTCCGTGGCCTGGGCTCCCGAGCCCGCCGCGACCGAGCCTACTCCACTCGACACGGCCGAATTGCCCAGGGCCAATGCGAAATTGCCCGAAGCCGTGGCGACGTTGCCGAACGCCGCCGAGTTTGACGCCGATGCATTTGCCTGGGGACCGACGGCGGCGGCATTGAGGCCGGCGGCTTGGGCCTGGAAGCCCACGGCTGTCGAACTGGTACCACTCGCAACCGAGGAAGCGCCCATTGCGGTAGCGAAACCGCCGGAAGAGACCGCATTGGTGCCGATCGCGATGCTGTTGGGCAAGGCCGTGTTGGCCTGAACGCCCGCCTGCGCGCCTAGGCCGAGCGCGATAGACTGGTTGCCCCAGGCGCCGGCGTTCCTACCCATCGCCGTGGCGCTCGTGCCCGTCGACTGGCTTTGGCGCCCGATCGCAATGCTGTCAACCTGAGACGCCAGCACGTCCGTGCCGATGGCGACGGCGCTCTCTTGAAGGGCGCCCTTTCCCGCTGCGGTTCGGTTGCCAAGATTGATGGCGTTGATCGCGGTCGAGGTCGCCTGGAAGCCGATGGCGATAGAGTTCTGCTGGCTTGCGACGGCGCTATTCCCTTGGGCAAGCGCATCCAGCCCGGACGCTGTCGCCCCAAACCCGAGCGCGGTGGCGCGCAGCCCGGTCGCCCGGGTAACATAGCCGATCGCCGTCGAGTTCGTTCCGTCGGCGCGCGCGTTCAGGCCAAAGGCGGCCGAGCCTGCGGCTGCGACCGAGTTGACGCCAATGGAGCTTGCTCCGTCTCCGACAGCCTGGGCGTTCCCGCCTATCGCGAGGGCGTTGACGCCGTTCGCGCCGGAGATGACACCTATGCCTATGGCATTGAGGCCATTGACACCCATCGCATAGCCGATGGCGATCGTGCCGTCGCCCGTTGCACTGTTGGAGATGCCCAACGCCACGCTGTTATTGCCATTTGAGGTGGCACCATTACCGATGGCGACGGCGTTGCCGCCTGTCGCGGACCCGCCGCCGGCCTGATATTGCGCCTGAGCTGGCGTCGCAGCCATGCCGATCGCGAAGGCGCCCAGCATCGCGGCCGCCGCCGACATCCCGCCGACGCCCAGCGTCCCCAGCCCCAGGCGCTTGCGCCCCATGCCAAGCACGCTATGAGCCATGCGCAGCACCGCCATCAAGCGGCGGCGAACCGAGCGGGAGCGAGGATCGCCATTCGCGATCCAGTGCCCGGCGAAATGCGCCGCGCGATGCTGAACTAGAAGCGAGCCGTTCGAAATCTGATTGTCGGTCATGGTCCCTCTCCGCTGGCCGGCACGAAATGTCTGACAATTCCGCTCTATCGCAGGAAGACATGATTCCTGCCCGCGGTATTTCACGAAATTGCTGTCTTGTGAGAAAAGATCGGAGCAAACCGGCAGAGGTTAACAGCTCGTTACCTTAGAGACTGCTTTAAAACTAGGCAAACAAGCAATTCCATGAGCGCCGTCTCATCTAACCTTGGCGTTAAGCTTGCCCACCCGTAGCTGCAGCGGCGTCACCTGCCGGTATTTCTTCATGGCGGTGGTAAAATGGCTCTGGCTCGAAAATCCGCAGGAATGAGCGATGTCCGTGATGGTCATGCGGCTGTCGGCAAGCAGCCTTTCAGCGAGGTCCAGCCGCAAATCGAGAACATATTGATGCGGCGGCACCCCGAACGTCCTCGAGAAAGCCCGCATGAAGTGATAGGGTGAAAGACCGCAAACCGCGGCCATCTCGGCAAGCGCCAGCTTGCGCGTGAAGTTCTCGTTCAGGAATTCCTGCACGCGGCGCGTGCTGCGAACCGAAAGCCCGCCTTTCGCGTTGAGCGTCGGTTGTCGCGAATTGGGTCCGGAAACCGGTCCGGGGACACCATCCTCACCCGGCATTTTTCGGCCTCCTGATTCGTCCCAGATGAGGTTCAACCCTAGGCTTCCTTCCGCGTTCCCCTGAAAAACAAATCGTGATTGATCGAAGCTGACCGGCGTAGCCAACCCCATTCATGAGAGCGTTCCGGCCGGACGGCGTACAACGCGCGGACTGCATGACATTCCAGACGATTCCTGCGGAGCTTGGGGCGGATTTGCAGCAAGATGTATTCTGGAAAACGCCGCAAGGCGCCTGTTGCGGCCTGGGTGGGTGCGCAGCAGATCGGCCGGGTCGACCGTGCCGAAAGCAGGCGGATCGAGTTCGGCGAGATCGAATTCATGCACGGCCAATTGCGCCAGCGCTTCGGGAGCGATGGAAACGACGGCGTTCTCCCGGGTCAGGGACCAGGCCGGCTTGCTGTCCACACCCGCCGGATTGACGACGCGACATCCGGTCGGCGTATCGTACCGCGTGATCCGGTCGCTGCCGAGCAAGGCTCTCGATCGGCGTGCGGGCCGCAGCGCAATTCCAGTGGAATGCTCTTTGGCCGGGAATGTCTGCGAGACGGGATCGCGGGCTGAGTCTATGACACTCCGCGCCGCGGTGGCCCTCCAGGGGCCTGCGCTTTCAGGGATTATGTCCAGGACATATCGAGCTGTCCGTTCTCGATTGACGCCCTGGGAATTGCCGCCTTCCCGAGCATCGTCCGTATTTTCCATTGCCTGGCCTCAGCCGCTTGTCTGTCGCCTGAAATCCCCCTTAGCCCGACCCGGATCCAACGTAACGCACATGCTGTGGATAGTGAATAACATCCGTACGCAAACAAAAAATTTTGTTCGGGATAAAAGCCCCTCGGGGCGAGGAACCCAGGCCTTTAGGTCGCGACTACGGGTCAACAGGTTCCTCTGGACCCTTCGGCGCATTGGCTGACGGAGCATCAAACGAAAAACCCGCCTGCTCGGCGGGTCACTGGCGCAAATCAGCACCATGCACGAATATATACCTTAGCTGAGATCACCGTGTCAAGAAAAAATTCCTACCGCGAAAAGCTGCCGACGCAAAGCCGCGACACCGCCAGCAATGCAGAGCTACCAGATTGGCTACCGGTCATTGCAGATCGTCGCGACGATTCTCATACAAATCCCATGCAAGTTCGACAAACCCCAGAAGAACGTCCTCCTCGCTCCATCCGGCAGCGACGGCCGCCTGGACGATCTCGCGGACGAGAGGCAGCAATTGGCGTTGGCATTCTGCCGACGTGTCGGCAACTATGTCATCGCCGGGAGGTTCATCGAAGTTGAATTTCATCGTTAGGCGCCCCCCTCGCCATCAATCAAAGTGTTCATATCATTAAGTTCATTCATCCTGATATACAATAGAGGTCGCACCAAAGCATAAGAGGCTTCGGAGGCTCTGAGCAGAACAGGATGATGCCAGGCTCTATGCTTCCGCTAGGTCAGGTTTGTCCTTCTGAACAGGGTCCGTTGGGAAGCTTCTACCCATCAATCTCTGCGGCTGGTCGAAACCTTCGGCCAGGGCCGCATGCCACCATCCGGCGAATGCGCGGCAGGACCGGCCGCATTGCCTTCTGCAACCGCTCGCTGGATAGTCTCGGCATGTTGGCGACCCTGGCGACTCACTGGCCGCAAATTCTGGCGATCATCTCCGTGGTGATGGCGACGGTCGGCATCGTCCATGCCGTCATGACCAAGGAAGATGTGCGCGCCGCCACCGGCTGGGTCGGCGTGATGGTGCTGTCCCCGATCCTCGGCGTGCTGATCTACGCCGTCGCCGGCATCAATCGCATCCGCCGTGCCACGATCACCGCCCAGCGCCCGTTTGCCGACGGCGTGGTGTCCGCCAAGCATGAGCGCGACGTCGCTGTCGAAGAGGCCCTGATCGTCGAGCGATACGGGCAACGGTTCACGGGCTTGCGGACACTCGGCGACAGGGTGGCGCGGCGCGCGCTCAACCCTGGAAACGCAATCGATGTGCTGGAGACCGGCGACGAGGCCTATGCCGCCATGTGCGCGGCGATCGACGGCGCCGAGCGCAGCGTCCTGCTCGAGACCTATATTTTCGACAATGACGCCGTCGGCCTGCTCTTCGTCGAGGCGCTGGCCGGCGCCGTCCGGCGCGGCGTCACCGTCCGCGTGCTGATCGATGCCGTCGGCGCCCGCTACTCGGTGCCGAGCATCCTGGGGCATTTGCGCGAGGCCAACATCCCCGCCGACGTCTTCAACGGCAACATCGTCATGGGCCTGCGCCTGCCCTACGCCAATCTGAGGACCCACCGGAAGATCCTGGTGGTGGACGGCATCGCCGCCTTCACCGGCGGCATGAACATCCGCAAAGGCTTCTCCGCCGAATTCGCCGGCTCCAACAGCGCCAGGGACACACATTTCCGGGTGACCGGCCCGATCGTCGCCGACCTCTTTTCGGTCGCCGCCGAAGACTGGCGCTTCGCCACCAACGAGGCGCTGAAGGGCGACGCCTGGCGCATTGCCCCGCTGTCGCCGTCGCCAGGCGCACCGATGATGGTGCGGGCGGTCGCTTCCGGCCCGGATGCCAGCAACGAGACCAACCACAAGCTGCTGATCGGTGCGTTCTCGGTCGCCCGCAAGTCCATACGCGTGATGTCGCCCTATTTCCTGCCGGATCGGGAACTGATCAGCGCCCTGATCACCGCCGGCAGGCGCGGGGTCGAGATAGACATCGTGGTGCCGGCGGTGAACAATCTTTTCCTCGTCGACCGCGCGATGATGGCGCAGTTCGATCAGGTGCTCAAACACTATTGCCGTGTCTGGCGAACCGAGGGACCATTCGACCATTCGAAGCTGCTTTCGATCGACGGCGTGTGGGCCTATGTCGGATCTTCCAATCTTGACGCCCGATCGCTGCGGCTCAATTTCGAGATCGACTTGGAGGTGCTCGATGCCGGCTTTGCCAGCGAGATCGAGGCGCGGATCGGGTCGGCGATTGCCTCCGCCGTGCCGGTAACGCTGGAAGCCTTGCGAGCCCGGCCGTTCCTAATCAGGCTGTTCGACCGGGCATTGTGGCTCGGTTCACCCTATCTCTAAGGCGGAGGTGCGCTTGAGGAACTCGTCTGTCATGGAACATACGCCGAAATTGCCTATTTTGACTGTATCCGGCTTCTGAATTGAAGCCAGCGAGAACGAGCAGCACAGATGCACAGAATTGGACGCAGCCTCCCGGCAAGCATGCTTCTGTCCCTTCGTGACCGCCGGATGCAGAAAGCTAACGCCGCCGCACTCAAGACGACAGCCACCACCGGCACGCTGGTTGCCTCCTACAATGTCCATAAATGCATCGGCGTCGACAGGAAGTTCGATCCGGACCGGACCATCCGCGTCATCCGCGAAATCGATCCGGATGTCATTGCCCTGCAGGAAGCCGACAACCGCTTCGGCGACCGTGATGGTCTTCTCGACCTGCCCCGGCTCGAACGGGAAACCGGACTGGTTCCGGTGCCGATTTCCGCCACCGGCAAGGGCCATGGCTGGCATGGCAACGTCTTGCTGTTCAAGAAGGGCGTCGTTCGCGACGTGCACCAGATCAAGCTTCCGGGGCTGGAGCCGCGCGGCGCGGTGGTGGCGGAGATCGACCTCGATGGAAGCCGGACGCTGCGCATCATCGCCGCCCATCTTGGCCTGCTGCGCCGCTGCCGCTCCCAGCAGGCTCGCGTC